>DRKE01000035.1 GCA_011051925.1 Deltaproteobacteria bacterium | reverse complement strand
TGAAAAAACATCGTTGTGATCATGCCTCGTGACGCTGGATCGTGAGGGCTGGTAACGTCGAAGGCTGTGTCGAACCAGTGCGATCAGGAAACGACTCCCGCTCCGGCTCCTTCCGACGAGAAGCCGGGATCGGATCCGGAACGGGCGCCCCGGGGGGCGCTGTCTCGCTTCGAAGCGCGAACGGGCCCGACCGTCGCCGACTCAGGGTCGGTCGAGGGGAGCGAGGGAAGCGCTCGTCGGACCCGCGTCCGGGTCGATGACCATGGTGTGCACCGCCCCTTCATGCGGGGGATCCTGGTCCATTCCCTGACGGAGCAGGGTTTTTCGTTCGAGGACGCCTACGCCGTCTCGCAGGCGGTCTGGCAGCAGGTGCGTGACCGCGAAAGCGTCACGAAGAAGGAGTTGCGCGAGCTCGTGGCGGAATTCTCGGTTGCGACGTCGACCGGGGGAATCGAGCGGGACGATCCCGCCTTCGACGACGGGCTCGACGTGCTCGGCAAGGACGGCCGCTGGCCCTTCAGCCAGGGGCGATTGCAGCACTCGCTGCTGGCGGCGGGGATCGAGCCGCGTGCCGCCTTCGAGGTCGTGGTCGAGATCGAACGCGAATTGCGGGGCCAGGGGGAGCGGGCGGTGACCCGGGACGCGATCCGCCAGCTGGCCGGAGGGATCCTGCAACGCCGCTTCGGCGAGGCGAGCGCACGCCGCTATCACGCCTGGCGCTATTTCCAGAACGAAGACGAGCGCCCCCTCATCCTGTTGCTCGGCGGAACCAGCGGCGTCGGCAAATCGTCCCTTGCCCTCGAGGTCGCCCGCCGACTCTCGATTGCCCGGGTCCTTTCGACGGATTCGATCCGGGACGTCATGCGGGTCATGTTGTCCGACGATCTCGTTCCCACCCTCCACGTCTCGTCCTTCGAGGCGCATACGCGGCTCGTCCGGGAGGTGCGGGAGGGGCTCGATCCCGTGATCGAGGGCTTCCTTGAACAGTCGAGGACGGTCTCGGTCGGGGTTCGAGCCGTCATCGAACGGGCGATCAAGGAGGGAACGAATACGGCGCTCGATGGGGTGAGCCTCGTGCCGGGTCTCTTCGATGTCTCGGGCTGGCAGGATCGGGCCCATGTCCTCTTCCTCGTCGCGGCCGACGAGGATCGCGAATCCCTCCACGGCCATCTCGTGGCTCGGGCCCACGGGCGGGGTGCGCGGGCCTCCGAACGCTACATGCGCAACTTCAAGGAGATCTTCCGGATCCAGGAGGATCTGCTCGAGCGCGCCGAGGCCCATGGCATCCCCGTCGTCGACGTCCAGGACCTCGAATCCGCAGCGGGCCAGGTCGTCGCCTATGTCGTCGATCAGCTCGCCGAGCGACACGCGGCAGAGACGGCCGGACTCGATTAGGATCCCGGCGGTCATGAGCCGCTCCCTCAAATACGAGATCCCCGGCGTCGATCCCCGACTCTCCGTCGCCGACGTGGCGGAGAAGGGGTGGGATGCCGTCTTCGCCGCGCCCCGTCCGGGCGGGACGGGCGCGACGCCAGGCCGGCGCCGGGTCCTCGAGATCGGTTTCGGTCGCGGCGAGTTCCTGCTCGCGATGGCCGCCCGGTCGCCGGAGACCGAGTTCATCGGGATCGAGATCTCGTTCAAGCGGACGCTGAAGATGGCGCGCAAGGTCGCGCGGGCCGGCCTCGGGAACATCCGGCTGCTCGAGGCGAGGGCGGAGGTCGCGATCCGGCAGCTCTTCCGTCCAGGTGAGTTGAGCGAGATCTGGATCAACTTCTCCGATCCCTGGCCGAAGGCCCGCCATGCGCATCGACGGGTCATCCAGCCGGGGCTGGTCGCCGATGCTTCGCGCGCCCTCGAAAAAGGAGGAACGCTCTACGTCGCCACCGACGACGTCCGCTATGCGCATCAGATCGATTGCGTGCTCTCCGCGGAGAAGACGCTCTTCAACCAGTACGCCCCCTGGCCCTTTCTTCCCGAAGTGCCCGGTCGGATCACGACGGGCTACGAAGAGCAGTGGCGCGCGGCGGGTCGGCCGATGCATTTCTTCGCCTATGCGACGACGCCCCGGGCGGATCTGCGATGACGATGCTTCCCCCGAGTGAGGACGCCGCCCCGTGCTCGAAGCCGAACCCGGGAGACATCGCCCCGGAGACCCGCCGGGCCATGGACCTGCCCGTGAAGCGCCATGCCTCGCGCCCGCCCAACCTGAAGGACTTCGCCCTTCCGGGATTGCGGCAGCTCTGCCGGGCGCGCGGCTTTCCGGCCTATCGCGGCGACCAGATCGCGGGCTGGCTCTACAAGAACGACGTCGATTCCGTCGAGGCGATGACGAACCTTCCGGCGGAACTCCGCACGATGCTCGCGTCGGATTTCGATGCGTCCTCCCTCGAGGTCGCGACGGTCCAGCGCTCGGTCGACGGAACGACGAAGATGCTGCTCGAGGCCTTCGATGGCGCTTTCATCGAGGCCGTGCTGATCCCGGAGGAGCGGCGGCATACGCTCTGTGTGTCGACCCAGGTCGGTTGTCCGCTCACGTGCAGTTTCTGTGCGACCGGTGCCCTCGGCTTCACACGGAACCTCACGACGGCGGAGATCGTCGACCAGGTCCGACTCGCGCGCCGGCAGCTCGGATCCGACGAGACCCTCAGCAATCTCGTCTTCATGGGCATGGGCGAGCCGCTGCTGAACCTGTCGGCGGTCTCCGAGGCGATCCGCATCTTCACGGACCCGAAGGCCTTCGGCATGGCCCCGCGTCGTGTGACGGTTTCGACGGCGGGCGTCCTGCCCCGGATCGCACCGCTTCTCCAGGTGGCGCCCATCCATCTGGCGGTCAGCCTGCACGCGACGACGAATGCCGTTCGTGACGTCCTGGTCCCCCTGAACAAGCGGTATCCGCTCGAGCAACTGCTGGCGACCCTCCGCGAGGAGCCCCGCATCCACCGGCGTCGCCCGGTCTTCTTCGAATACACCCTGATGGAGGGCGTCAACGATTCGCCGGCCGATGCCGAACGGCTCCCGGGTCTGTTGCGGGGCATCGCTTCGAAGGTGAACGTGATTCCGATGAATCCCCATCCCGACGCGCCCTATCGTCCACCGGCCGCCGAGGTCGTCGATCGCTTCACGGCGGCGCTGCATCGGGCGGGCGTGCGGGTCACGTTGCGCCGCGACCGGGGGCGCGACATCGATGCGGCCTGTGGTCAGCTCGCCAATCGGCGGCCCGGGAAGGGCGGGGGGGAAACCGGCACGGCCGAAGCGGAGAACCGCCCGCGGTAGCGGGACCCGCCGGCTCCGGGGCTGGATCCCCTCCGATCCCGCGATGCAAAAGCGTCAAGCCAGCCCGCAGACAGGCCGATGAGTCCCCGTGGGAGGATGCGGGCCCTTCGCCTGCACCCGACAGATATGCTCTACGCGTTCGGCGACATCCATGGCGATCTCGAGAAGCTCGACGAGCTGCTCGAATCGCTTCCGCTCGAGAAGGACGACCGGCTCGTCTTTCTCGGCGACTACATCGACCGCGGCCCGGATTCCGTCGGCGTGATCGACCGGCTGATCGAACTCGGTTCCGAATACGAATGCGTCTTCCTGCTCGGGAACCACGAGTCGATGTTTCTCGATTTCCTGGGCTGGACCGACGAAGCCTATTTCGGCGGGGATGCGTTCCTCATGAATGGGGGCGATCGGACGCTCGCGGGTTATGGCTATTTCGATCGGGTCGAAACGAGCCGGGAGAGTTTCCGGCTTCCCAAGGCCCACGAGGATTTCCTGCTCGGACTCGTGCTTTCCCATGTGGAGGGCGACTATCTCTTCGTGCATGCCGGGCTTTCCCTCGATCATCTCCGCTGCGGGGATCTCGCCTATGCGCTTCGCAAGTCGCGTCCCGAGGACCTGCTCTGGAATCGCACGGCCGGCGACCTGCCCCATGATCTCGGGATCACGATGATCTACGGACATACGCCGAATGAGGATTTCGGCGTTCGCTGGAATTGTCCCTTCAGCATCGGTGTCGATACGGGGGCGGTCTACGGCGGCCCGCTCACGGCGATCCGCCTGCCCGACGAGGCGGTCTTCCAGGTCTGATCGGGTCGGGCGGGATTCCGGCCGGGCGTCGTCCGGCCGGCCGTCAGCCGGCAGCCGAGTTGCGCGAGAGCGTGTCCGCCGCGCTCGAATCCTGATTGCGCTGGCGAAGCAGGGGGATCGTGAGCGGGGTTCCTGCGGCCAGCGAATTCAGGTCGACATCCGGGTTGTATTGTCGCAACAGCCAGATCGGCACGTCGAATCGCCGTGTCGACAGGACCCAGAGCGAATCGCCGGGGCCCACGCGATGGATCTGCGTTCCCTCGATCTTCCATTCGGCGAAGAACTCTTCCTGGAGCGCGCGGTGGTACTCGACCCGGGCGCGTTCGAAGGCCTCGGGTCGGGTCTTCGAGAAGTCGAGTCGCAGACGCTGCTGGACGGCGACGGATTCCCCGTAGCGGAGCCCATTGATCTTCCGCAGACGACTCGCCCGCAGACCCAGCCATTCGGCATAGTGGCCGAGCGTCTCGTTCGGCTGGACGAGGATCGTGCCGTCGCTCGCGACGGTGTAGTCGGAGGGATCGGCGAGAAGGCCGGGGCTGGGCTCGATGGCACTCTCGTCACTCGCCGCCAGCAGTTCGGCACTCTCGGCGAGGGTTTCCGTGTCGGTCGTCGTCGGGGCCTTCACGTCCTCGTTGGCTCCCGTCGCGGAGGCGAGTTCGGCGGAGCTGGGGTCGGGTCCGACCGCGCGAGCCGGAGAGAGGGCCGCCGTCGCATCGGGATGGGGGGCCTGCTTCTTCTTCGCCGCGGCGACCGTGGTCGGAACGATGCGCAGTTTCTGGCCGGGTGTGATCCGGTTGCGGCTACGCAGGTCGTTCATCGCGACGAGCTCCGAGACGCTGAGCCCGAAGCGCCGAGCGATCTTCGTGAGGTTGTCGCCGCGCCGGA
>DRKE01000034.1 GCA_011051925.1 Deltaproteobacteria bacterium | reverse complement strand
CCCATCGAACTTCCTTTCGAGACCGTCGTGGGGGCGGTCGATCTGGAGTTGCCTTGCCTTCCCGCGGCGCTCGAGGCCTGGTCGACGCGGACGACGCGGATCGCCCGACATCTCCTCGAGGGCCTCGGGTCGGAGTTGGCGGGGCTGCGCGAACGTTGGCGCCCGGAGAGGATCGCGGTCCTGCTCGGGACGAGTACCGGAGGCGCCGACGTCACGGAGGAAGCCTATCGTCACTATCTCGAGAAGGGTTCGCTGCCCGCAGGATACGATCTCTTTCGCCAGCACACGTTCGGTGGGATCCTGCACGTCGTCCGCGAGCTCGTCGGGGCGGATGGGCCGGCCTGGATGGTTTCGACCGCCTGTACTTCGAGCGCGAAACCCCTCGCGTCGGCCAAGCGCCTGATCGAGGCGGGATTGATCGACGCGGCTCTCGTCGGCGGAATCGACACGCTCTGCAGCATGACGCTTCACGGGTTCCGCTCGCTCGACGCGCTTTCGAAGACGGCGTGCCGCCCCTTCTGTGCCGACCGGGACGGGCTCAACATCGGAGAGGGAGGGGCATTCCTGCTCATCGAGCGCGAAGGGGATCCGATCGCGATGCTCGAAGGGGTCGGTGAGAGTTCGGATGCCTATCATATCTCTGCACCCCATCCGGAGGGATTGGGCGCTCGCCTGGCGATGCAGAGGGCCCTCGACGAGGCGGGCTGTCCGGCGGGGATGATCGACCACGTGAACGCCCACGGGACCGGAACCCGATTGAACGACGTGTCCGAGGCCGCCGCGATCGAGGCGCTCTTCGGGCGGGATGTCCCCGTCGTTTCGACGAAGAGCTATACCGGGCACATGCTCGGCGCGGCGGGAGCGACCGAAGCGGCCATGGCGATCCTGGCGATCCGGGAGGGCTGGATTCCGGCGTCGTTGCGCGCGGATCCCGTCGACGAACGGATCGCGATCGACGTGGGTCTTGAGCGACGGGAAGGCGTCTTCCGGCACGTCGTGAGCAATTCCTTCGCGTTCGGCGGCAACAACGTCAGCGTCGTGATCGGAGCACCGGGATGAGCCCGAACCGACGAGAGGTCGCTGTTCTCGGGTCGGGCGCCTTCATTCCGGGCTATGCCGGCCTGGCGGGTTGGATCGCGGGAGAGCGGAGCGCCGAGCACGAAGCGCCTCGCGCCGAGATCGTTCCGCTTCGGCAACGGCGACGGGCGAGCCGATTGTCGAAGGCGCTGGCGGATGCCTTCGCCGAGGCCCTCGCGGATTCGTCGCTCGAGCCCTCGGCGGTCGCGTCGGTCTTCGGTGCGGCGATCGGCGAAGCGACGACGATGGTCGGCTTGCTCGATCAGATGTGGGGCGATGCGGCAATGCTTTCGCCGATGCGCTTCGCGACCAGCGTGCATAACGCGGCTTCGGGGTTGATTTCCATCGCGACGGACAATCGGGGTTTCACGACCGCGATCGGGGCCGATTTCGACACGCCGGCCATGGCGTTGCTCGAGGGCATCGGGTTGGTTCTCGCGAGGAATGAATCGGTCATCGTGTGTTGCGGGGACGAACCGCCTCCGCAAGATCTCGTACCCGAAGGAGCCGGGTGGGGCCTTCTGTCGGCTGCGATCGTCCTGGGCCCCGTGGCGCAGGCGCCCGCCGGAGCGCCCCGACTCTCGGATCTCGCGATTCCATCCGATCCCCCGAACGGGCAGGCGGTCGACCCTCGGGCATCCCGTTCGATGTCGGGGATGTCCGAAGCGGATCCGGAGACCGCCCTGGCCCTCGCGCGGAATCCGAATATCGGGCTGCTCGATCTGGTGGTCGCGATCCGCGACGGATGGCAGGGCCTGCTGAGGCTCGATCGCGGGGCCGGTCGCGGGTTCTCGATCCGGATCGGCGCCGCCGCATGAGCGGCCCCTTTCCGCCGATCTCGACCCTGATGCCTCATCGTGATCCGATGGTGCTTCTCGACCGCATGCTCGACTGGTCGCCGGGGAAGACTTCATGTGCCTTTCGCGTGCGATCGGAAGCGCGTTTCGTCGAGGAAGGGCTGCTCTCGGCACCGTTCACGATCGAACACATGGCCCAGGCCGTCGCCGTCTGCCTCGGCTATGAAGCCTATCTTGGCGGCCGAGGTGTTCGCGTCGGCATGATCGTCAGTTGTCGTGAGTTCCGCGCCTTCCGGTGTTCGGCTTCGGTCGGAGACGAGTTGATCGTTCGCGTCGAGCGCGATCGCGGGAACGAGACGCTCAGCCACTTCCGATGCGAGGTGCACCTCGATGACGAACTCTTCGCGGATTCGACGCTGACGCTCTTCCATGGGGAGACGCTCTTCCAGAAAGGGCCGGCGTAGTGGCTTTCCATGGGATCCCGGGGTGCGGTCGGGTGGGCACGCGGGCGATCCCGTGGGCAATCGCATGCATGACCGATGACGGCGCTCAGTAGCGCAGCAGTCCGCCGACCTGACCACGACCGACGATGATCTCGCGGTTGGCCTCGTCACGCACGATTTCGGCGTGCCCGCCGCTGTGGATCACCTGCAGCGCCATGTCCCCGACGATATCGGCACGCTCTTCGAGGAGAGTCGATTCGCAGTAGGGGCAGGCGCTCGGTGGCGCTTCCTGCAACTCGGCGATGAGGCCGCCGCAATCCCTGCACTG
>DRKE01000033.1 GCA_011051925.1 Deltaproteobacteria bacterium | reverse complement strand
CGATGGGAAGAGGAACCCGGTGACGAGCCGTGGGTCCGGAGTCTTCCGGACGATGTCTGCAAACGAGAAGCGAAACCAGAGGATCCAGCATGGCAGAAGCCGATCACGACCCCGCCGATCTGCGGGTCGAAACCAATGAGATCACCCCCGTCATCCATGAGCTGAGCGTGGAGGTCGACGCGGGGGACGTGAACGCGGCATTCGCCGAGGTCGTGAAGCAGCTGCGCAAGGGAGCCCGCGTCAAGGGGTTTCGTCCGGGCAAGGTGCCGACCCACGTCATCAAGCAGATGTACGGAGCCTCCCTCGGAGAAGAGATCGAGCGATCGCTGGTGGCGAAGACCCTGCCCCGGGCGATCGAGCAGGCGGGCCTTCGGCCGGTCGTGGAACCGCAGATCGAGGCGGAGCTTCCCGTAGAGGGCAAGGCGTTCCGGTACAAGGCTCGAATCGAGGTGAAGCCTGAAGTCGAACTTCCCGATCTGGAAATGCTTTCCGGGGTACGCCCATCGGTCGAGGTCGATGAGGACGAGGTCCTCTCGGAGCTGGAATCGCTTCGCGAACGTCAGGAGATCTGGGTCGAGGAGCCCGAGGAAACGCTCGCGGAGAACGGGCATCAGGTCACGATCGATTTCGTCGGCTCGATCGATGGCGTGACCTTCGAGGGCGGGAGCGCCGAGGGGGTCGAACTGGAGCTGGGATCCGGGCGGATGATCCCGGGATTCGAGGAACAGCTCGTCGGCGCCAGATCCGGTGAGGAGCGGGATCTCGAGGTCTCGTTTCCCGAGGATTACGGCAATGCGGAACTTGCGGGCAAGGCGGCGGTCTTCGCTTCGACCGTGACGGCGATCAAGCGCCGGGAGCTTCCCGAGCTCGATGATGATTTCGCGAAGGACCTGGGGGATTTCGAGACGCTCGACGAGGTTCGTCAGAAGATCCGTGAAGGTCTCGAGGCGCGGCGTCGGGAGGCCTCGGACCGCGAACTCCATCGCAGTCTGCTCGATGATCTCGTGACGCGAACGAGTTTCGAGGTGCCGCCGACGATGGTCGAACGCCAACTGGAGAACCAGATCCAACAGTTCGAGCAGCAGATGAAGGGTCGCGTGCCGGAAGAGGATCTGCGGGCGCGACTCGCGCAGATGCGTGAAGAGGGTTGGGAAGCCGCGAAGCGCAGGGTCCAGGAAGCGCTGCTTCTCGAAGCGGTCGCTGCCCGGGCCGGGCTCGAGGCCAGCGAAGAGGAGATCGACGCGCGTCTCGACGAAATGGCGGCGGCGCAGGGGGTCGATCCGAAGATGATGCGCGACATGGCTGCAGCGCAGGGCTGGCGTCCCGCGGTCGCTGCGGAGATCGTCGATCGCAAGGCGCTCGATCATCTCGTCGAACACGCCCGGATCAGCGAGATCGAAGCTTCAGACGATGCTTGAACGATCGCGGCGGATGCCCGCGCGTGACCTGGGTTGCTGCATGGCCTGACGTCGGATCGGCTGCCGGGATCCGCGTGCGCGAGTTGCCAAGCCCTACCGACTGACACAGACTAGGACGGATTGCAGTCTCCGTGCGACGGTGTCTGCCATGCGTGGGGAACCGGTGCGCCGGGATCAGGATCGGTATCAGGAGCGGGAGAGAAAACGAACGATGGAGCGGAGCCGTCCGATGGCGTACACGATCCCCTATGTGATCGAACAGAATCAGCGAGGCGAACGGGTCTTCGACATCTATTCGCGGTTGCTGCGGGATCGGGTGATCTTCCTGGGGACCGAGATCCACGACGACGTGGCGAACGTGATCGTCGCCCAGCTGCTCTTTCTCGAGGCGGACGATCCGGACAAGGACATCCATCTCTACATCAATTCGCCGGGAGGCTCGATCACGGCGGGTCTCGCGATCTACGACACGATGCAGTTCATTCGTTCGGACGTGCACACGACCTGCATCGGTCAGGCGGCGTCGATGGGCGCCTGGCTCCTGGCGGCGGGGGCGCCGGGCAAGCGCACGGCGCTGGCGAACGCGCGGATCATGATCCACCAGCCGATGGGGGGCGCCCGCGGGCAGGCTTCGGACATCCATATCCAGGCACAGGAAATCCTCAAGCTCCGCCATAGGATGAATGAGATTCTTGCGACCCATACGGGGCGGCCGATCGACGAGATCGCGAGGGATACCGAGCGCGACTATTATATGGGTTCGGAGGAAGCGCGGAGCTACGGCATCGTCGACGTCGTGACGAGTCAGAGATTGGCGGGTCGGGCGGAGGCGGATGGCGAATCCGGCGGCTGAGGGGGTTGCGGGGGCTTTCGGACGATGTCGAGTCGGGCGGAAGAGCGATCGCGATCCAGCAGCGCCGATCGGCGCGCGACGCGGGTGCGCGAAGAAGAGGAGCGCTCGGACCCGTCCGCGAAAGAGTGCGGGCAGAATGCGGGTAGAGCGCGAGAGAGTGCGAAGGTGAGCGCAGGAACGGGCGCGAGAAAGGGCGGAAGCCAGATGGGATCACCGGGGGGTGAAGCATGAAGAAGCGAGACGACAACGCGAACCTCTCGTGTTCGTTCTGTGGCAAGTCCCAGAAGGAAGTGAAGAAGCTGATCGCGGGGCCGACCGTCTACATCTGTGACGAGTGCATCGAACTCTGCAACGACATCATCGCCGAGGAATACGGGCAGGATGAGGGCGGCCAGACGACCCATCGCGTCCTCAAGCCCAAGGAGCTCAAGGCGGCACTCGACGAATACGTGATCGGCCAGGATGCGGCGAAAAAGATCCTTTCCGTCGCCGTCCACAACCACTATCGCCGCATCGAGAGCAGTGCGATCTCGGACGTCGAGCTCCAGAAGGCGAACATCCTGCTCCTCGGTCCCACGGGCTCGGGCAAGACGCTGCTCGCGCAGACCCTCGCCAAGATCCTCGACGTGCCCTTCACGATCGCGGACGCCACGACGCTGACCGAGGCGGGCTACGTCGGAGAGGACGTCGAGAACATCGTCCTGAACCTGCTGCAGGCCGCCAACTACGACGTCGAGCGGGCCCAGCGCGGCATCATCTACATCGACGAGATCGACAAGATCGCGCGCAAGAGCGAGAACCCGTCGATCACCCGGGATGTCTCGGGCGAGGGCGTCCAACAGGCGCTGCTCAAGATCATCGAGGGCACGATGGCGAGCGTGCCACCCAAGGGGGGGCGAAAGCACCCGCAGCAGGAATTCCTGCAGGTCGACACGACGAACATCCTCTTCATCTGCGGTGGCGCCTTCGTCGGTCTGGAGGGAATCATCGAGAGACGGATCGGGGTGAAGGGACTGGGCTTTGCTGCCGATATCCAGGACAAGAGCGATCGCAAGAAGGGCGAGATGATGCGCGACGTCCAGGCCGAGGACCTGCTCCATTTCGGATTGATCCCCGAGTTCATCGGGCGTCTTCCCGTGGTGGCGACCCTCGAGGAGCTCGACGAGGAAGCGTTGATCGCGATCCTGACGCAGCCGAAGAACGCCCTCGTCAAGCAATACGAGAAGCTTTTCGAGTTCGAGGACGTCGCCCTGCGGTTCACCGATGGGGCGCTCGGAGCGGTCGCGCGCAAGGCGCTCGCACAGAAGTCGGGGGCCCGGGGGCTCCGCGCGATCCTCGAACACGCGATGCTCGACCTGATGTACGAGCTGCCCTCGAGAGACGACGTCGAGGAATGCGTCGTCGGCGAGGAAGTGATCGAGCAGGGGGCGGAGCCGGTGCTCGGGCTCAAGCGGGAGGCCGAATCGGCTTGAGGCCCGGAGGAGTCGAAGACGGACCGACTCGCCTCGGAGGCTCGTTGCGGCGGACGATGACGATGGATCAGAGGGGGGTGGCAGTCACATGAGTGAAACGAAGAGCGGAGGTCGCGTTCCGCTTCTGCCCTTGCGCGACATCGTGGTCTTCCCGCACATGGTCGTTCCGCTCTTCGTCGGTCGACCCAAGTCGATCCAGGCCCTGGAAGACGCCATGGCCGGCGATCGACGGCTCGTCGTCGCCGCCCAGCGCGTCGCGGGCGAAGAGGATCCGACGCCCGAAGACATCTACGAGATCGGGACGCTCGGCACGATCCTCCAGCTCCTCAGGCTGCCCGACGGGACGGTCAAGGTGCTCGTCGAGGGCAAGGCCCGCGCGGAGATCCGGGGCTTCGCTTCGGTCGACCCCTATTTCTCGGTCGAGGTCGAGGTCCTGCCCGACGAGGCCGTGGAGACGCCCGAGGCGGAAGCCCTCGTGCGCTCGATCCACGCGACCTTCGAGTCCTATGCGAAGCTCAACAAGAAGGTCGCGCCGGAGCTGGTGAACTCGGTGGCCGCCATCTCCGATCCCGGAAAACTCGCGGATACGGTCGTGGCCCACCTGAACCTGAAACTGCCCGACCGGCAGAGACTCCTCGAGGTGACGTCGACGGTGGAGCGGCTCGAGGAGGTCTTCAGCCGGATGCAGGCGGAGATCGAGGTCCTCGAGGTCGAACGCAAGATTCGCGGTCGCGTCAAGAAACAGATGGAACGCTCGCAGAAGGAGTACTACCTGAACGAGCAGATGCGCGCGATCCAGAAGGAACTCGGCGATCGCGACGAGCAGAAGAACGAGGTCAGCGAACTCGAAGAACAGCTCTCGGCCAAGGAGATGCCCGACGAGGCGCGGGAGCGGACCGAGAAGGAACTCAAGAAACTGAAGCAGATGTCGCCGATGGCGGCGGAAGCGACGGTCGTTCGCAACTACATCGACTGGATGCTGGCGCTTCCGTGGGACGAGTACAAGGACGAGCAGAAGGATCTCGGCGTTTCCGAGGAGATCCTCGACGCCGATCACTACGGTCTCAAGAAGCCGAAGGAGCGGATCCTCGAATTCCTCGCGGTCCAGACCCTCGTCCAGAAGATCAAGGGTCCGATCCTCTGTCTCGTCGGACCGCCCGGCGTGGGCAAGACCTCCCTCGGAAAATCGATCGCCCGGGCCACGGGTCGCGATTTCGTCCGGATCAGCCTGGGGGGTGTCCGCGACGAGGCGGAGATCCGCGGTCATCGCCGGACCTATATCGGTGCGTTGCCCGGCAAGATCATCCAGGGGCTGAAGAAGGCGGGTTCCTCGAATCCCGTCTTCCTCCTGGACGAGATCGACAAGATGTCGATGGATTTCCGTGGCGATCCGAGCTCGGCCATGCTCGAGGTCCTCGATCCCGAACAGAACTGTGCCTTCGCGGACCATTATCTCGACGTCGACTACGACCTCTCGCAGGTGATGTTCATCTGTACGGCCAACGTCCTCCAGGAGATTCCGCGCCCCCTCCTCGATCGGATGGAAGTGATCCAGATCCCGGGCTACATCGAGTCGGAAAAGGTCGAGATCGCGAAGAACCACCTCGTCGACAAGGTGATCTCCGACAATGGCTTGAGCGAAGAGAACATGCGCTTCACCGAGGCCGCGATTCTCGAGGTGGTCCGCTACTACACGCGCGAATCCGGCGTCCGCGGACTCGAACGGGAACTGGCCTCGATCGCACGCAAGGTCGCTCGGGAACTCGTCGCGGATGGCGAGAACTTCAAGCCGGTCAAGGTGTCGCCCCGACTCGTCCGGAAATACCTGGGCGTCCGGAAGTACCGCTTCGGCCAGACGGAGGCCGAGAATCGGATCGGCGTCACGACGGGACTGGCCTATACCGAGGTCGGCGGGGAGCTCCTGCAGACGGAGGTCTCCGTGACCGCGGGGAAGGGCAAGTTGCAGATCACGGGCCGGCTCGGCGAGGTCATGCAGGAGTCGGCCAACGCGGCCATGTCCTATATCCGCTCCCGTGCGAAGCAGCTCGGCCTGACGAGCGATTTCCACACGAAGGTCGACGTCCACATCCATGTGCCGGACGGAGGAACCCCCAAGGACGGTCCCTCGGCGGGGATCACCCTCGCGACGACGATCGCTTCGGCGCTGACCCGCATCCCGGTCCGGTCGAACGTCGCGATGACCGGAGAGATCACGCTTCGCGGGCGGGTGCTGCCGATCGGTGGACTCAAGGAGAAGCTGATCGCCGCGCATCGGGGTGGGGTCGATACCGTGATCGTGCCGAGCGAGAACGAGAAGGATCTGAAGGATCTGCCCGGCGTGATCAAGAAGAACCTCAAGATCATCACCGCCGAACACATGGATGAAGTCCTGAAACATGCGCTGGCCGTGGAGGATCCCGAACATTTCCTCGAGGAGGGCGACGGGATCCATGAGATCGAGGAGATCTACCTCGTTCCGGGCGGATTGAAACAGGCGACCACCGAATTGCCCCATCCTGCGGGCGTGAACTGATCCGGGTCGGCGAGGCCGGATGCAAGGATGCGGATGATTCTCGCGACGTGCGGCTCCGTCCCCGTCGGGTCGGGATCGCCGTCGCCGGGCGCGTAGCTCAGCTGGCTAGAGCACCTCGTTTACACCGAGGGGGTCCGGGGTTCGAGTCCCTGTGCGCCCACCATCCGCGTCCCCGCTTCCGGTGACCCGGT
>DRKE01000032.1 GCA_011051925.1 Deltaproteobacteria bacterium | reverse complement strand
CTCTTCACGGACTCGATCCAGACGAAGCAGACCTTTCAGGACGAGGGCCGTCAGGGCGTCCAGCTCGGCAACTTCAAACAGGAAACCGACTTCGTCGAGCTGCCGCCGGACATCGAGATCCTGTCTGGTGAAGGCGGACTCGCCGACAAGATCTCCGAGGAGATCGGAATGAAGCTCGTCGAATTCCTCAAGAACCCCGAGGACCAGTATGCGGCCGACGCGAAGCGCTTCGTCACGGAGGGCGACTACATCGGGGCCGCCCAGAACGCGGCCTATGCCATCGTCCTGCTCGAGATCAAGTCCAAGGATCTCGGGATGCTGCGGGAAGAGTTGAAGAGCTATGCGATGCAGAGCCCCCCGCTCTGATCAGCCGCCCAGGCGGGATTCGAGGGTCGCGATCCGGGGATGCTCGGGATCGGCCTTCTTCGCTCGATCGAGATAGGTGCGCGCCTGGGCCGGGTCGCCCTTCGAAAGCGCGTCCTCGGCCAGGCCGAGATAACGACCGGCCACCTGGCGGAGGCCCTCCCGTGCCTTCTCGTTGCCCGGGTCGAGCGAGAGCACGCGCCGATAGCGGTCGTAGGCGTTGTCGTTCGGCGGCGACATCAGGCGATTCTCGCTGAGCGCGAGCTTCGCGTTGCTGAGCAGACCGATGATCTTGATGCGATCGCTGGCCGACAGCCTGCGTGGAGCGGGTTTCGCAGCGGGCTTCACCGGAGGCACGGCCGCCACGACGGCCGGCGCCTCTCCGGTACCGGCGGGTGGCGTCTCGGCAATGCCCGGAACCTCCTTCTCGGCCGGAATGGACGCCTCGCGTTCGATCGGGGCCGGCGGAGAGGCTTCGGGCCGCGAAGCCGGGGGCGCCTCTCCGCTGGTCACGAAGAAGATCCCGCCACCGACGAGCGCCGCCGCGCCCGCCGCGAGACCGCCGAAGAGGGCGAAGCGCCCGTTCTTCGAATCGGATGAAGCTTCTTCCCGCGAACTGCCCACCCGGGACGTGAAGCCACCCCGGGAGAAGACGCCCGAGTCGGTCCCCTGATCCATTCCTCCCGGCACGACGAAGAGGCGGTCGACGTACTTGGGACGATCCTTCGGGTCGAGGGCCAGGAGCGGCTGGATCGCGGATCGCAGACCGACGGGAATCTCGTCGGGCAGCGAAGCGAATCCCCGCCGTGCATCGACGGCTTCCATCACGGTCGTGCCCATCTGCATCGGACGACCCAGGGCGGCCGCGACCAGCACGAGGCCGAGGCTGTAGAAATCGGAACGCCCGTCGATCTTCCCGCCGAAGAAGCCCAGCTGCTCGGGCGAGGCGTAGGACAGCTTCCCCTTGAATCCGTCGACGATCGTCCCCTCGCCTTCCTGGAGGATCTTCGCGATTCCGAAGTCGATCAGCTTCGCTTCCTGGACCCGGCCGTTGGGCAGGACGATGTTGTCGGGCGAAACGTCGCGATGGATCACGCCCTTGCGATGGGCCGCGCTGAGACCGTGGGCGACCCGTGCGCCCAGGATCGCGACCTCGTCGGGGGAAAGCGGGCCTTCGTTCATCTTCTTGGAGAGCGGAATGCCTTCGATCATCTCCATGATCAGATAGACGCGTCCCTCGTCGTCGGAGAGAAGATCATGGCAATGCACGACCGCCGGGTGCCGGACGGCGAGCAGCGCCTTGGCCTCCCGGTAGAAGAACTCGCTCGCCCCCTTCTTCTTCGAGAGATCAGCATGCATGACCTTGATGGCGCGGTGTTCGTCGAGCCGCCGATGCCGGGCCCGATAGACCTCGCCCATGCCGCCGATGCCGAGCACGTTCACGATCTCGTATTCGCCGAAGAGCACCATGCCCGGCGCCAGGCCCTGGGCCGGATCGATGGGCGTGGGCGCAGGCGGCGTCCGGTCGGCCGATGGCGATTCCCGGGATTCTGCCGCCGAAGCACCGCCCGCGGACCCGACAGCGGGCGGCGCGGTCTTGTCGCGTTCCTCCACGAGCCGCGTCGCCGCATCGGGATCGCCGGGTTCCGCCTCGCCCGCGGACGGTGGCGCATCGACGGCGATGACCCGTGTCGGCTTCTCCGCGTTCTCGAGGGTCTCGGAATCCCCATCCGGATCGGCGGAACGGGTCACGAGCTGCGTACGGTCTTCATCGACCAGCACGGTTTCGGCCTCGGCACCGGAGACCGCGCCGCCGGAACGCGCGGTGTCGCCGGCTTTCCCGGAATCCCGCTCGGAAGGGGTCACGATCCGCGTCTCCGCGATCTCGGGCGCTTCGTCGACCCCGCGCCGCGATCCGTCTTCGTCCCCGCTCATGTCGCGCTCTCCGTCTCGAATCGTCGGTTCCCGTCCCGGCCGCCTCCCGGGTTCCGACCGTCCGCCTCTCCGACGGGCCCCGCCCGGCCGCTGTCCCGATCCAAACGGGTCACGGACTCTGTGGGGAACCCCTCCTCCGATCGGAGGCGGGTCCCGACTTCTAGTCTGTCGGCCGGCGGAGCCCCGCAGTGAAGACCGGTCTCTCTGGGGATGGCGCTATTCCTTCACCGTGATCGTGATCCGTTCGGACACGACGGGCGGATCGTGGGGAATGTGGAGATGGTCGGCCAGCACGAGCTGGAGCGTATGTCGGCCCGGCGGCAGGTCGAGCACGGCCTCGGTCTGACCGCCACCGAAATGACGATGGTGATCGTCGGACGGAATCGGGAGACCCATCGGCGGAAGCGCCGCATCGATCAGGAGATGGTGATGCCCCGTCCCCGCCTTCTCGACACCCGCCGGTGCGACCCCCATCTTCGAGAGGCCGAACCGGACCACCACCGGCGAAGTGACGGTCTCGCCGTCGTGAGGCGTGATGAAATAGACCTGAGCGCCTTCCGGACGCCCGCTCCGGGGCAGATCCGCGCCAGCACCGGCAAAAGAGGCGCAGAAGAGGCCTGTCCAGAGAACGACGACGAGGGCCCGCCCGATCGGATGCGGACGGTGAGGCGGCCGGGATGCCGAGGCGGGCCGGCGCGGACTCGATTCATGGGTCGTGATCGGCTGCTTCATGATTCCCCCAGGACGGCTCGCGTCATTCTAACTCGCGCCCGAACCGAGTCCACCTCGAGGCCCCCCTGGCCGGGCCGGCGAGGTGAGACGGCCTGACGGCGCCCACCGCGCTGCCGCCCCCGTGGCGAGCTTGCTATGGTCCGGCTCGCTCCGCCTCACCCCGGAATCCGGTCGGCTGATGCGGATGCCCCCCGGCAATCGGGCTCCAGCGGGATGCCCGGACCGGAACTCGGAACGGGAAGCACGGAGTAGCGATGCGGATCGGTGATCTCGTAGGCGAAAAAATCGGAATCTGCGTATCGGGTGGCCTCGACAGCAAGTCGGTCACGGCGCGTCTCATCGAAGCCGGGCTCGACGTCGTGGGGTTCACGGCCGACCTCGCCCAACCCGACGAAGAGGACATCGAGGACATCCCCCGCCGGATGGCGCCCACCGGTGCCGAAACGCGCATCGTCGATCTCCGGAACGCCATGGCGAAGGCCGCCATGCTCGTCATCAAGGCGCAGGCCCGCTATGACGGCGGCTATTGGAACACGACGGGCATCGCGCGCGCCGTCACGGTCCACGGCCTGCTCGACTCGATGCGCGCCGAAGGCTGCACGGTCCTGGCCCACGGCGCCACCGGACGGGGAAACGACCAGCTGCGCTTCGAGCGCTACACGAACGTACTCGCACCCGACATGAAGGTCTATGCCGCCTGGCGCGACCCGGAACTGCTCGAACAGTTTCCCGGTCGCAAGGAGATGGTCCGCTACCTCCAGACCCGGGGAATCGAGGCCTCGACGGGGCCGGCCAAACGCTATTCGACGGACGCGAACCTCGCGGGCCTGTCCCATGAAGCCGAGGATCTCGAGTCCCTCGAGACACCGGAGACGATCGTCGTCCCGACGATGGGCGTCTGGCCCCAGGATGCCCCCGACAGGGTCGAGACCGTATCCCTTCGATACGAGAAGGGGATCTGTGTCGAGCTGAACGGCAAGACCCTCGATCCCCTCGACATGCTGACCGAAGCCAACGCCGTCGCCGGCCGCAGCGGGATCGGCATCTCGAATGCGCTCGAGAACCGGATCATCGGCACCAAGAGCCGCGGCGTCTACGAATCCCCGGGAATGGAGCTTCTGGGATTCGGACTCGGCGTCGTCTACCAGGCCGTCCTCGACCGCCGCGCCAATGCGCTCTTCCAACAGCTCTCGAAGCTCGTCGCCGACCAGGTCTACGACGGTCGGCTCTTCGACCCGGCGCCACGGGCCGCCCTCGCGGCGATCGACCGCATGGCGGAGAACGCCAACGGTCGGGTCGAGCTCGGTCTCTACAAGGGGAATCTCTTCTTCCAGCAGCTGACGGACTGTCCCGCGTCGCTCTACAACCCGGCCGATGCCTCGATGGAGGCGAGCGACGGACTCAATCCCACGAGCAGCCAGGGCTATGTCGAGGTCCTCAGCGTCGAGGCCGTCGCCCTCGCGAATGCAGGCCAGGTCCAGGCACCGGTCTGGGAGGACTGAAGAAGGCGCTCCCGCCTCAGCCGGCCGCGCGCAGCCTCGCCTCGAGCTTGTCGAGTTCCGCGACGAGTTCCGCGGGCATGTGCTTGCCGAATCGCGCGTAGTCGTCCCGGATCTTCGGAATCTCCGAAAGCCAGCCTTCGACATCGACCGTCGTGAGCGTTTCCAGCGCCGCGTCTCCGATCTCGAGCCCCTCGAGATCGAGTTCGCCCCTGCCGGGCAGGACACCGATCGGCGTCTCGACGCCACAGACCTTCTCGCCGCAGCGATCGTGGATCCACTTCAGCACACGACTGTTCTCGCCGAACCCGGGCCACAGGAACTCGCCCTCATCACCCTTGCGGAACCAGTTGACGTAGAAGATCCGCGGCAACCGGGCGCCCTCTCGGCGACCGATCTCGAGCCAATGGCTCCAGTAGTCGGCCATGTTGTATCCACAGAAGGGCAGCATCGCCATCGGATCGCGGCGGAGTTCCCCGACCGTCCCGGCCGCCGCCGCCGTCTTCTCGCTCGAGATGATCGATCCGAGAAAGGTCCCATGCGCCCAATCCCGCGCCTCATGGACGAGGGGCACGACCGTCGCCCGGCGTCCGCCGAAGAGGATCGCACTGATCGGCACGCCGTCCGGATCCTCCCATTCGCGGGCGATCACGGGACATTGACCCGCTGGCGCCGTGAAGCGTGCGTTGGGATGGGCCGCTTCCGCTTCGCTCTCGGGAGTCCAGTCGTTGCCCCGCCAGTCGATCAGATGGGCCGGCTTCTCGTCCGTCATGCCCTCCCACCAGACGTCGCCTTCATCGGTCCTGGCGACGTTCGTGAAGATGCAGTTCCCGGTCAATCCGGCCATCGCGTTCGGATTCGATTTCTCGCTCGTCCCCGGTGCGACGCCGAAGAAACCGGCTTCGGGATTGATGGCATAGAGCCGGCCATCTTCACCGAACTTCATCCAGCAGATGTCGTCTCCCACGGTCTCGATCGCCCAGCCCTCGAGGGTCGGCTGCAGCATCGCGAGATTCGTCTTCCCGCAGGCGCTCGGAAAGGCCGCCGCGATGTATTTCGAATCGCCAGCGG
>DRKE01000031.1 GCA_011051925.1 Deltaproteobacteria bacterium | reverse complement strand
CCCGGACCCGAGACATGCGCCGCATGATCGGCCCCATGGAACCAGGATGTGATGAGGCGGGGACGCTCTGCGGGGTCTTCGATCGCGAGCCATTCCAGGATCTGTGTCACCTTCGTCTTCTCGAGGGTCCGCGAGGAGAATCGTCGAGCCGTCCGGGGCCCGGGTCCCGATTTCCAGGGGCCCTCCGATCCGACCCAATGGAACGCGGCCGTCGGGATCCCATGCCGCTCGGCAATCGACCAGACGGGTTCGGATTCGATCCAGGAATGCGGCGCCGTCTTCTTGCGCGAGAAGCGGCCGCGCACGGGATCGATGAACTGGTTGTTGACCAGGCGATGTTCCTCCGGAAGGACCCCCGTCACCAGACTCACGTGGGCGGGGAAGGTATTGGAGGGATCGACGGGCACGAGCGCCTCCGCCCGGACGCCCTTCCGGCCGAGTGCGACGAGGCTCGGAAGCTGCGCTTCCGTCACGTCGTCCGCGCGCGTGCCATCGAGCGAGATCAGCACGACCGTGGCCGACGGAAGCGATCGTGATCCAGGCTCGCTTCCATCCTCTGCGATCCCCTCGGCCGGGCGGGTCCTGGCGCTCGAGGGATCCGGGGGCACACAAGCCAGCACCACCAGGGCCATCAGCCACACGAGGACCCGTCGAGGGGCCCCGAAGCGGATCATCGTCCGGGACCAGGACGGGCCTTGCCCTGGCGGGCAGGATTTCGGTCCGATCGGACCGGCTCTTCGTCTCACGGGATGCGCACTCCGGGGCGGGAACTTACCATCGGATCGCATGCAAAGCGCACTCTCGATTGCCGGCTCCGATCCGACGGGGGGAGCCGGCCTCCAGGCCGATCTCCAGGTCTTTCATGCCTTCGGCGTCCACGGCGCGGCGGTGCCCACCGCCCTCACGATCCAGGACGGCCTGCGCGTCCATCGGATGCTCCCGGTCTTCCCGTCGGTGCTGCTCGAACAGCTGAGAACGACCCTCGACGTGATCCGCCCCACCGCCATCAAGATCGGCATGCTCGCCACGGACGATTCGGTCCGGAACGTGTTGCTCGCCCTCGCTCCGATCGGAGGGACCCGCGTCGTGATCGATCCGGTCCTCGCCGCCAGCGACGGCACGCCGCTTCTGGAAAGGCGCGCCCATGGATCCCTGCGGAATCTCTGCCATCGCCGCTGTCTCCTGACGCCCAACTGGCCGGAAGCCGAGATCCTCGTGAAGGGGTCGCTCGCACGCCGCCGCGACGGCGAACGGGCCGCACGGGAACTCCTCGAAGACCTCGAACTCGGGGCCGTCCTCCTGAAGGGGGGCCATCTCGAAGGCGATGCCGACGATCTGCTCGTGATGCGGGCAGCGGGCACTTCGGGCGGCGATGCGGACGCTGGGATCACGTCCGAATGGCTCCCGGGAGAGCGCCTGCCCGGCACCCCGGTCCACGGCACGGGCTGTGCGCTCTCGGCGGCCATCGCGGCGGGGCTTGCCCTGGGCCGTCCCCTGCGCCAGGCGATCCTCGACGCGCGGCGCTATGTCCGCCATGCGATCGGACATGCCCGTGACCTGCCCAATGGTGCCCGGATCCTGGCCTTCGGATGACGGATTCCGCAGGGGCGAGGAACGAGGCGCGGTCGGCGGGGGCCCTCTACTCGAAGGGTCTGGAGGAGGCGACCGCGAATGAGGCGGTCTGGGCACGTCGTTCGCGCCGGGTCTCGAATTCGCGACTCGCCTGCTTCGTCCTGCTCGGCGCGATCGCCTGGTTCACCTTCGGCACCCATACGCTGGGCGCAGGCTGGCTCGTCCCCCCCACGCTCTGCTTCATCGCGCTCATCATCGTCCACGATCGTGTCCTCCGACAGCAGGAACGCGCGTCCCGCATCCGCACCTTCTACGAAGAAGGCATCGCGCGCCTCGAAGACCGCTGGCCCGGGCGCGGCGATCCGGGCGAGCGCTACCGGGACCCGAACCATCCCTACGCCGAAGACCTCGACGTCTTCGGTCGCGGATCGCTCTTCGAACTGATCGCGACCACACGGACGGCCGCGGGCAGCGATCGACTCGCCGGCTGGCTCCTCGACGCGGCCGACACGGAAACCATCCGAGCGCGCCAGGCGGCCGTCGTGGAACTGAAGCCACGACTCGATCTGCGGCTCGACATGGCACTCGCGGGCGATGAAGCGGGCTCTTCCCTCCAACGCGAGAAGCTCGAGGCCTGGGCCTCGGCTCCGACGACGGTCTTCCCGGGATGGGTCCGTCCCTTCGCCGTGCTGATGACTTCGATGTCGCTGACGGGCCTCGCGCTCTGGATCTTCACGGCCGCCGGCCCCGCTCCCTTCGGGCTGGCACTGCTCGCGCAGTCGATCTTCGCGCTCGTTTTCCGATCCCGCGTGACACCGGTCCTCGCCGCGGCGGAAACGCCCGTCCAATCGCTCGCGAGAACCGCTTCCCTGCTCGCATGCATCGAATCGGAACGCTTCGATGCACCCCTGCTGGTGCGCCTTCGCGGGGAACTCGAAACGACCGGCCGGCCGCCTTCCGCGGAACTCGACGCACTCCGCCGGCTCGTCGACCGACGGGACGCCCGCTCGAACCAGTTCTTCCTGCCCGTCGCGGCGCTCCTGCTCTGGGGGACCCATGTGGCCATCGCCCTCGAGAAGTGGCGCGCTCGATGTGGCCCCCGCCTTTCGGTCTGGGTCGAAGCGGCCGGCGAGATCGAAGCGCTTTCGGCACTCTCGAATTTTGCCTTCGAGCATCCCGACCACCCGCTTCCCGAGATCGTCGAGGACGAGCCGCTCTTCGACGGCGAAGCCCTCGGGCATCCGCTGCTGCCCTCGGACCAATGCGTCCGGAACGATCTCCGGCTCGGACGGCGACCACAGGCACTCATCATGAGCGGATCGAACATGTCGGGCAAGAGCACGATGCTTCGAACCGTCGGCTGCAACACGATCCTGGCGTTGGCGGGCGCACCGGTCCGGGCGACCCGGCTCCGGATCTCGCCCCTGCACATCGCGGCATCGATCCGGATCGTCGATTCGCTCCAACAGGGCCAATCCCATTTCATGGCCGAGATCACGCGTCTTCGGCAGGTCGTCGAGATCGCCCGGGATCGCCCCCCCGCGCTCTTCCTGCTCGACGAGATCCTCCACGGCACCAACTCCCACGATCGCCGCATCGGCGCGGAAGCCGTCATCGAGGGACTGCTCGACTACGGGGCCCTCGGCATCGTCACGACCCATGACCTTGCCTTGACCGGGATCGTGCCCCGAAGCGGGGGGCGCCTCGAGAACGTCCACTTCGAGGATCACCTCGAAGGAGGCGTCATGCATTTCGACTACGAGCTCAGACCCGGTGTCGTCGAGAAGAGCAACGCGCTCGAGCTGATGCGCTCCGTCGGTCTCGACGTCTGAACGACCACCGAAGGGATTCGGAGAACCCATGCGTCTCGACCGTCCACGCCTCGGGTCCGCCCGCCTCGCAGCCCGCCTTTCGCTCGCGCTCCTCCTCACGCTCACGGCGCGACCCTCGAACGCCGAAAGGCCTTCGGAACCTTCGCCCACGACCCGCCCGGCCCCGACCACCCAGGACGCGCGGGAGCGGAACGCGTGGTTCACCGCAGGCCGGGCCGAAGTCCGCCGTTCCGCCCGCTTCGTGGCCGGCGAGGCGCCGGCCCGGAACGTGATCCTCTTCGTCGGCGACGGCATGGGGATCTCGACGGTCACGGCCGCTCGTATTCTCGAGGGCCAGCGGCAGGGCCACCCCGGAGAGGAGAACCGACTCGCCTTCGAGGATCTCCCCCATGTGGCCTTCTCGAAGACCTACAACACGGACGCCCAGGTCGCGGACTCCGCCTCGACCATGACGGCGATCATGACGGGCGTGAAGACGAAAACGGGCGTCCTCGGCGTCGATGCGCGGGTTCGCCGCGGCGACGATTCGAGCGTGGCCGGAGCACGGGTCCCGACCCTCCTGGAAGAAGCCGAGGACCGGGGTCTCGCCACCGGCATCGTCACGACCGCGACGCTCACCCATGCAACACCGGCCGGTTGTTATGCCCACGTTCCCATTCGATTCTGGGAGGACGATTCAAAGCTGTCCGCATCGGCCCGGGAGGCGGGCTTTCCGGACATCGCCCGTCAATTGATCGAGTTCGCCCACGGCGACGGCATCGAGGTCGCCCTCGGCGGGGGCCGGATCCATTTCCTGCCGGAAGGCATACGCGACCCCGAGAGCCTCGGCAGCGAAGGACATCGCAAGGACGGTCGCGACCTGACGAAGGAATGGCAGGACGGACGGCCCGGATCGGCCCATGTCTGGAACCGTCGGCAGCTCCGGGCGATCGACCCGAAGAAGACCCGTCACGTCCTCGGCCTCTTCGAGCCCGGACACATGAAATTCGAGGTCGACCGGAACGAAGATCCGGCGGGCGAACCCTCTCTCGCCGAGATGACGGCCTTCGCGATCGACTTTCTCGCCCGTTCCAGCGCCGACGGGCCTCGTGGGTATTTCCTGATGGTCGAGGCGGGCCGGATCGATCACGCACATCATGCGGGCAACGCCTACCGCGCCCTCACGGAGACGATCGCCCTCTCGGATGCCGTTCGCGTGGCCCTCGAGAAGACCGACCCGGACGAGACCCTCGTCGTCGTCACGGCGGACCACAGCCACACGCTGACGATCTCGGGCTACCCGACGCGGGGCAATCCGATCCTCGGCAAGGTGGTCGGATTCGATTGGCTTTCCGACGACGACGCTGGACTCTCCCTGGCAGCCGACGGCAAGCCGTACACGACGCTTTCCTATGCCAACGGATCGGGCGATCCCGAGCGCCCCGATCTCACGGATGTCGATACGGAGGCGCCGTCCTTCAAGCAGGAGGTCACCGTGCCGATGCAGGCCGAGACCCACGCGGGAGAGGACGTCCCGATCTATGCCGGAGGTCCGCGCGCCGCACTCTTCCACGGCGTACGCGAGCAGAACTTCATCTATCACGCCCTGGTCGAGGCGCTGGGATGGACCCGGAACGGCAACCCCGTCGACGATCCGGAGCGCGAGGTCCCGGTCAATCGATGATCCAGAGCTCGGCGACAGAGACACCTCCTCGTGTTACGTCTTCCCGGCGAGCCCTCGCTGCGACACCATTCTGCGACAACAGGCGCTCGATCATGACCAGGCGCTCGGGTGGGCGGGGGGAGCCCACCGTTTCGATGGGAAAACCCTTCTCTCGCCCCGCCAATCTCGAGATGGCCTTCAGTGATTCCGCCGGGAGATCCACACGAAAACGCCATAGGCAGCCTTCACGTGAACGCCCTAACACGAATCGGGGCAGGATCCCACCGTTTCTCGTCCCGGCGATTCGCCCCGTCGCATCATACTCGTAACGCATCTCGAGTTCTTCGAGCAGGACTTCCAATCCCGTCTCTTCCATCTCTGGCTGGTCCACTAACGCCGTCCGTCGTTTTTGCGATTTTCATCACACGATGATCTGATTTCGCGTTATATTGCCCGTGCGCCTGAATACCCGGGAGAAGGTGATGATTCCACATCCCAACTCGCTCCTCGTGCACCACTGCCTGCAGGCAGCGAATGAAGGCGACCGGCAGACCCTTCGAGCCCTCTGGGCACCCGACATCGTCTGGCACATCAAGGGCGACAGTCCCTGGCAGGGTGATCTCAAGGGTGCGGACGACGTCTTCGAATACCTCGCCCAGATCGGCGAGGTCGGCGCCACGGGACTCCGGACCGAGGTCGAGGACGTGATGGTGAGCGACGAACGCGCTGCCATCATCTGCCATACCCATGCCGAGCTGGGCGATCGCGTGCTCGACGCCGATTTCCTCGTGATCGCGGACATCATGAGCCGGCGGATCCAGGAGATCACGACCATCCCGATCGACCCCGATCGCGTCGCGGATTTCTGGAATCCGTCCCAGGACTAGTCCCGTTCCGTTTCTCGTCGACCGGCGCCCCGAGGCGGGCGCGGCGTGCAAGGATCGGCGCGGCGAGACCCACGAGCTCATCGAGGCTGGAGAGATCCGGGGTCATGCTCCTTCGGCGGCACGCAGGGCCTCGAGAAGCCGTTCCCAGATCCCGCCGAAGGCGCCATTGCTCATGACGAGAACGACATCACCCGGCTGGCGACCCGAAACGACCCAATCGACGATCCCGTCGATCCCGGAGAAGGCCCGAGCCTCCCGCCCCCGCTCGCGGAGCGCGGCGGCGACCGCGGAGGCGGAGAGACACTCGGTCACCTCGCCCGTGATGCTGTAGATCGGATCGTCCCCGACCTCGGCGATCGCGATCCGATCGGCTCCCTGGAGCGCGTCGACATAGGCGTCCTGGAAGAGCGCCCGGCGGCTCGTGTTGGTCCGGGGTTCGAGAAGCGCGATGATCCGGGCGCCCCCGTGCTTCTGGGCGATCGCCTCGATCGTTCCCGCGACGGCCGTCGGATGGTGCGCGAAATCGTCGATCACGGTCACACCCGCCGCCACGCCGCGAATCTCCTGACGTCGTTTCACGCCGCGATGCGCACGAAGCGCCTCGATCGATTCTTCGACCGGAACGCCGAGCGCGTCGAGCGTCGCGAGAACACCGACGACATTCTCCACGTTGTGGGCCCCGTAGAGCGGACTCTCGACGTCGAAGCGGCGCCCCGAGTCCCGATCCTCCAGACGAAAACGCAATCGCGGCGCCCCCGGGCGAAGATCCCGCGCCCACCAGCCGGAGGAAGCCTGGCGATCTCCCGTTTCGATGCCATAGCCCCGGACCTCGCAGGGCGCCTCCGAAACGACGTCCCGGACTCCGTCGTGCCCGATCGCCGCCACGATCCGTCCCGAGGGCGACATCGATGCCACGAGTTCCCGAAAAGCCGATTTCACGTGGTCGAGATCCCGATAGATGTCGGCATGGTCGAATTCGACGGACGTCAGGATCAGCGTATCCGGATGGTAGTGGAGGAATTTGGGCGTCTTGTCGAAGAAGGCCGTGTCGTATTCGTCTCCCTCGACGACGAAGATCCCGCCGGCGCCTTCGCGAAACGATCCCGCGAAATCGAGCGAGATGCCCCCGACGAGAAGCGAGGGATCACGCCCCGTCGCGAGCAGGATCTGTGCCGCGAGGTTGGTCGTCGTCGTCTTGCCATGGGTTCCGGCGACCGTGAGGCTGTGGCACGCCTCGATCGCGAGTTCGTACAGCGCGTCCGAGAAGGACCGATAGGGCAGCCCCGCTTCGATGGCCGCGACCGCTTCCGGATTGTCGGCGCGGACGGCGTTGCCGATCACGACGAGATCGGGCTTCGACCCGAGGACGTTGGCCGGCGAGAAGCCTTCGACGACCTCGATGCCCCAGTCGGCGAGGGCCGTACTCATCGGCGGATAGAGCTTCTTGTCGGAGCCGGTGACGTGCAGACCGCGCGCCTTCAACAGGCCCGCCAGCGAACCCATGCCCGTCCCGCCGATGGCGACGAAATGCACGTGCCGGAGACCCGCCACGTCGAAGGGCCTGTGATGGTCCGGTGCCGAAGGGTCGGTCACAGGCCGCGGCAGGGAGGCGTCCGGCGGATCCGACACGTCCCTCTTCCCGCTCATTCCGCCGTGAGGCCCTGGACGATCGCGTCGTGGATCTTCGGGCGGAGATCGAAGCGGCTTCGCTTGGCGACCTGGTGGACCCGATTCGTCAGCATGACGACGATCAGCTCCCGCTCGAGATCGATCCAGAGGGAGGTTCCCGTGAATCCGAGATGACCCACGGAACGGGGCGAGAAATGTTCGCCCGAAGAAGAGGCGCCCGCCGTCGGCGTGTCCCAGCCGAGGGCCCAGTCCGAAGATTCCGGCAGCTTCTGGCGCTCCGAGAATTCCCGCACGCGCGCCGGCGGCAGCGCGTCGTTCCGACCGTGCCAGGCGTCGAGGAAGAAGCGGGCGAATTTCATCACGTCGTCGGCGGTCGAGAAGAGGCCCGCATGACCGGCAACGCCTCCCATGGCGGAGGCGTTGGGATCGTGAACCTCGCCCCAGAGAATCCGCTCGCGCCACGGACAGTTCTCGGTCGCAGCGACCCTGCGGCGGATCGAATCCGGAACGGCCTGGGAACCGTCGACGGGAAGCGGAAAGAAATGCGTGTCCGCGAGACCCAGACGGGTGAAGATCCGCGACTCACAGAATTCGTCCAGCGGCTGATGCGCCACGGCCTCGACGAGCGCGCCGAGCACGATGAAATCCAGATCTCCATAGACCGCCGCCTCGCCGGGTTCGTGGACGAGGCCCGAGCGCAACACGCGGTCCAGGATCCAGTCCCGACCCTCCTTCGTGCCGAGCAACCGCTCGCCGGTCTTGCGTTCCTTCTGGATCAGCAGTTCATGGAAGCCGCGCCAGGGCTTCAGCCCCGCGCAATGACTGAGCAGATGTCGGATCGTGACGGCTTCCTTTCCGCGATCGGCGAAACTCGGAAGGCTTTTGGCGACGGGATCGTCGAGCGCGATCGACCCCTCTTCGACGAGCAGCATGATGGCCGTCGTCGTGGCGATCGGCTTCGTAAGGGAGGCGAGGTCGAAGATCGTGTCGCGGCGCATGGGAAGCCGTTCGGGGCGAGCCGCCGCCAGGCCGCGAACCCAGGCGTATTCGAGGACCTCGCCCTCCCGCGGCATGCGCGCCAGGACGACGGCCCCGGGAATCTCCTGTTTCTCGATGGCCTTGTCGAGCGCGCGCTCGACCTTTCCGAGCTTCCGCTCGATCAGACTCCGTTTCATTCCCCTGTCCACCCCCGATATCAGGAAATCCGGTCCGCCGTCGGCCCTTCCTTCGACATCCGGCCGGGCAATCGCACGGCGGCGGGCCCGCTCCCGGCGAGACGACTCGCCGCCGGCACGCTACCGCGTCGTCACGGCCGATTCCAATATCTCGAGTTCGCCGCGCGCCCCGTCGAGCGCCGCACGACCCGCGAAGGGCCACGGCCGGTTCTCGCCACCATGACCGAAGGGAAGGTCCGCGACCACCGGGACGCCGAGCGCTCCGAAGACCTCCTCGAAGAGCCGATCGACCGTCCATTCCGGGTGGCGTTCATCCTCGCAATCGGTGAAGGCACCGAGCGCGATGCCCGCCACGCGATCGAACTTTCCCGCGGCCCGCAGCTGCTGGAGCATGCGGTCGATCCGGTAGGGCAGTTCCGTGACGTCTTCGAGCATCAGGATCGCATCGCGCGTATCGATCTCCCAGGGCGTTCCGAGACTCGCCACGCAGACCGTGAGCGAGCCGCCCACCAATCGGCCCTCGCCCCATCCCGATGCGAGTCGCCGGCCGGGATACCGCGGAGGCGGCCCCGTCCCCTGGAGCGCACGCACGAGGGCCGAGCCCGCTTCGCCCCCGAGCGAGTCCTTCTTCTCGAGCATCGGCCCATGGATCCCGAGCAGCCCCGCCCGTTTGCGTTGCCAGAGGAGCAGGGTCGTGATGTCGCTGTACCCGACGAGGGGCTTGGCCGCCTTGCGGAAGACCTCGGCATCGAGCGCTTCGAGGATCCGGTGGCATCCGTAGCCACCCCGGGCACACACGATCGCGTCGACCTCGGGGTCACGGACGAACGTCATCAGCTCTTCCACACGCCGTGCATCCGAACCCGCGAGGTAGCCGTCACGGTCCGTGATGTCCGGCCGGGCGACCGTCTCGAAACCGAGTCGTTCGAGCGCCGTCCGACCGGCGGCGAGGGCCTCGGGATCGACGGGCCCCGCCGGAGCGACGATCGCGATCCGGGCTCCCGGCCGGATCGCCCGGGGTCTTCGCAGGGCGGGCATCTAGAGCGGACCCGGATCGGTATCCGAGCCGAAACCGCCGGTGACGAAATCGTCCTGGGGCGGCGGACCGAACTCGTTTCCACCCGGAGCCCCCTCGTAGGGATTGTCCGAAAGCGGCCAGTCGCGGAATTGCGCGTACTTCCCGACGAATTCGAGCTTGACGGTTCCGGTCGGACCATTCCGTTGTTTGGCGATGATCAGCTCCGCCTGGTTCTCCAATTCGGTTTCCTTGTTGTAGACGACGTCGCGATAGATGAAACCGATGACGTCGGCATCCTGCTCGATCGCGCCCGATTCGCGCAGGTCCGCCAGCATCGGCCGCTTGTCCTCCTTGCGCGATTCCGGCCCGCGATTGAGCTGGGAGAGCGCCATCACGGGGATGTCGAGTTCCTTGGCGAGTCCCTTGAGTCCCCGGCTGATCTCGGAGATCTCCTGCTCCCGGCTCTGGGTATTGCGATCGCCCCGGGCCAGCTGGAGATAGTCGACGATCACCAGATCGAGGCCGTGCTGCGAATGGAGGCGGCGACATTTCGCCCGCATCTCGAGCACCGAGGCCGCCCCCGTATCGTCGATCCACAGTTTCGCCTCCGAGAGGCGCCCGGCGGCCGCCATCAGGCGCGAATGGGCCTCTGTCGAGATCAGCCCGCTTCGGAAGGCCGAGAAATCGACCTGGGCCTCGGAGGAAAGCAGCCGCATCACGAGGGATCGGGTCGTCATCTCGAGGGAGAAGACCGCCACGTTCTTGTTCGAATCGACCGCGGCATTCCGCGCGATGTTCAGGGCCAGCGCCGTCTTGCCCATCGAGGGGCGAGCCGCCAGGATGAAGAGATCGCCGGGCTGCAGCCCCCCGGTCATCTCATCGAGTTGTTCGTACCCGCTCGAGAGCCCCGTCAGCTCGCCGCTCCGGTTCATCAACATGTCGATGTGATCGACCGCGTCGTGCATCTCGACGGCGATGCTCGAAAGGCTGGTGCTCGCCTTCTCGGTCGAGAGGCCGAAAATCCGGCTCTCGGCCTCGTCGAGCAGCGTATCGGCCGGCTCGCCGTGTTCGTAGCCGAGAGCGACGATCTCGCTCGCGGTCGAAATCAGGCTCCGTTTGATGGCGCGATCACGCACGATCTTCGCGTAGTGGATGATGTTGGCCGGGGTCGCCTCGTAGTCGGCGATCTCGGCGAGCATGACGAAGCCACCCACGCTCTCGAGCAGTCCCTCCCCCTTCAGGAAGGCCGACAGGGTGGTCAGGTCCACCGGCTGGTTCTCGTCCCGCAGCCGGACCATCGAGCGGTAGAGCATCTGATGGGCGGGATGGTAGAAATCCTCTTCCCGGACTTCCGTGACGACCGCATGGATCGCGTCGTTGTCGAGCAGGATCGCGGACAGGACGGCCTTCTCGGCCTCGATGTCATGGGGCGGGATCCGCCCCGCCATCTCCTCCTGTTCGCTCACCCTGCCCCCCACGCCCGGCTCTCGAAACGAACCGGGAATCGACCCGGACCCGGACGATGATACCACCTCGCGGCATCCGGGAATCCCGAAAAGGAAACGCCCACCCCGACCTGCTCGTCCTCGAGCAGGGCCGGAGTGGGCATTCGTCGATCAGCGCATTCCCGTCACGCCGCAAGGCGGCGGACCGCTCCGAAACGAAGCGACGGGCATGGAGAAAGCCGCCCCTATTCCGAAGCCTTCACGGTGACCTTGAACTCGGCGACGACATCGCTTCGCAGGCGGATCTCCACGCCATGCTCACCGACGGTCTTGATCGGTTCGGAGAGGACGATCTTGCGACGATCGACTTCGAGCCCCTTCTCCGCGAGCAGATCGGCCAGATGCTGGGCCGTCACGGAGCCGAAGAGCTTGCCTTCGTCTCCGGCCTGCGCCTCGATCTCGAGCTGCGTCGCTTCGAGCTTCGCCTTCACCGCTTCGAGATCCTTGAGCTCCTTCGCCCGCTTCTCGGCAATGACGCGCTTCTGGTGCTCGACCTGGTTGACGCGTTCGGTGGTCGCGAGCATCGCCTTGCCCCGGGGCACGAGGTAGTTGCGCGCATAGCCCGGCTTGACGCTGACGATGTCGCCCGCGTCGCCGAGCTTGTGGACGTCTTCACTCAGGATGACTTGAACCAATCCCATGGCGGACTCCTCAGAAATGACTCGGTGCGTAGGGAAGCATGGCCAGCTGGCGCGCGCGCTTGATCTCCTGGGCGAGTGGCCGCTGGTGCTTGGCACAGGTCCCGGAGATGCGCCGAGGCGTCATCTTCCCCGTCTCGGTGATGAAGAGCCGCAGCGTCTTCACGTCCTTGTACGAGATCGTCAGATTCTTGTCCGCACAGAAGCGGCAGACCTTGCGACGCTGGAACATGCCCTTTCGCTTGGCCTGCTTGCGCGCCTTCTTTCGAGCGGCGGCCCGCAGGCGTCCCTTGACGGTGAGTGGCGCGCGCGGCGGTCGATCGCCCCGATCGCGATCGTCCCGCGGTGGCCTCGGCCCGCGGTCCCCTCCGGAGTAGCCGCCCCCACCGCCGGGTCCCCGGTCACTGGCCGGTCCCGACGGACCGCTTCGCGGCCCCCGTGGCGGGCCATCGCTCCCCGCGGCCGGGCCCCTGGGCGGCTGGCGCGTTTCGCTCGGTCCTGTTCCCGTCGATCCAGTGGTCTCTTCGCTCACGACTTCTCCTCCCCGGCGACAACAGGCTCGGCTGCGGCTTCGCCAACACTCGCATCCGACTCGGACGCAGTGGCCGCATCGGCCCCCGTTTCGGCCTCCCCGGTCCCGCTGGCCGCGTCCTCTGCGGTTCCAGCGGCCTCGGCGGCCGCCTTCGCCTCCTCGGCCGCCGCGGCGCTGGCCTCTCGCTCGGCCTCCTCGGCAGCGCGGCGCGCGGCCGCTTCCTCGGCCTCGCGGGCCGCCCGTTCTTCGGCGCGACGGGTCTGCTCGACTTCGGCCTCGGCGGCGGCCGCCTTCCGTGCCTCGACGTCCTCGACCTCCTCGTCCGCCAGGATCGTGAGGAAACGCAGGACCGACTCATCGAGTCGCAAGGCGCGTTCGAGCTCCGGTACGACCTTCCCCTCGTCGAGGAACATCAGTGTGTAGTAATGGCCCTTGTGGAATTTCCGGATCTCGTAGGCGAGCTTCCGCTTGCCGTGATCCTCGCACATGAGGCGGGTGGCACCGCCGGATTCCAGGATGCCATCGAGCTTGCTCAAGATGGCTTGACTGCCCTCGTCCGAGATCTCCGGTTGGACGATGAACGTCGTTTCATATTCCCGCAAATGTCTTCCTCCCGGTCGGAAGCTTTTCCATGAAGCTTCCGGGCGCCCATTCGGTTCCGGATTCTCTCGTTTCCGGACGGATCGTCGGATGGGATTCCACGACCCGATTCATGAGCACCGAGGTTGATGATGAAGGGGCCGAAACCCCGGATTTGGAGGGCAGACGGGTAACACAGGCAGTCGATGGAGGGCAAGCACGAAGCGGGGATCCGTGCAGGGAAGAAGCGGATACCCCGAGGGAACGCGACGCCGGCTCTCCCGGGTCCACCACCCTGCCTCGCGACGCTCCCTCGCCACCCATTCGTTCAGCGGGGGGCCCGTTCGCCGATAAGCGGCAGACGAACGGATCCCCCACCCATCGCCCACCGCGATCCTCTCGGAAGGAGAGCCCGAATGTCCCGTCTTGCCCGCCTCGCTGGCGCGATCCTTTTCCTCCTCTGCCTCGCCGGGAGTTCGATGGCTCAAGAAGCGGCCGAAGAAGCCCCGAATCTGGATTTCCAGCAGGGCCCCGGCACCTTTTCGATCGGGAACGGGCTGGCGGAGATCGAACTCGGCGAGGATTTCCTCTTTCTCGATCGTGCGGGAACCGAGCGGCTTCTGCAGCTGACGGAGAATCCCCTGTCCGGCACCGAACAGGCGACGGTCCTGCCGGCGTCGGACGCCGAACAATGGTTCGTGATCTTCGAGTGGGACGAGGTCGGCTATGTCCCCGACGATGAGTCCGACCTCGACGCCGAGGGTCTGCTCGAATCGATCCGGGAAGGAACCGAGACGGCGAACGCCGAACGCCAGAAGATGGGCTGGTCGACGATGGAGATCGTCGGCTGGTACGATGCCCCCCGCTACGACGAAGAAACCCATGACCTGACCTGGGCGATCTCGGGGGAGAGCGACGGGATCCGGAACGTGAATCGCGTCGTCAAGGTTCTCGGAAGGCGGGGGGTGATGACCGTCACGCTCGTCTCGGCCCCCGACGAGCTGCCGCTGGCGGACCCCCAGCTTGCCGGGCTGCTCGGCCACTACCGCTTCCAGCCGGGCAACACCTACGCCGAATACCTGCCCGGCCAGGATCGTCTCGCCCAGTTCGGACTCGCCGCCCTGGTCGCCGGGGGCGCCGGCGCCGCACTCATGAAGACGGGCCTTCTCGCCCGCTTCTGGAAATTGATCGTCGCCGGCGTCGTCGGGCTGGGCAGCGTCCTTCGTCGCCTCTTCCGCGGCGAACGGGCCGAGGACCAGCCGATCTCCAGGGCCTGATGGTTCGCGTTGGAATTCTTCGTCACCCTCGCCGTTCTCTATGCGGCGCAGTGTCTACGCAAGCTCGAAGCCGATGAAGTGCTCGTCCTGCACGGGCGATGTCCCGGGCGTCGTGCAGCGGGCCGGACATGGGTGTTCCGCGGGCCGGGTTGGCGATGCCTGCATCCCTGGCCGGCCGTGCTCGTGGCGAGTGCACGGGACGGGATTCCCCTCGAGCGGCGTCCGGCCGATCCGTCGGGCCTCGCCGGTGACCTCGAAGCGGCGCTCCGAGGGACGCGCGCGCTCCGCTGGCTATCGAGCCTGCAACTCGTCTGGATCCTGCTCCTCGGCCCGATCGCGGCGGCCACGATCGGGGCCGAAGCGACCCTGCTGCTCGGATCCGGCCCGGCCCTCGGCTTCCATCTGATCGGCGTGGCGCTCCTCCATCGTGCGCAACGGACCCTCCTTCCCGACGATCCGAAGGCGGCCGAACGTCTCTCGATCGCAGCCCTCTATCCCCCGGCCCTCCTGCGCTCCGGGGCCGAGATCATCCGATGCTCCCTCGCCGATCGCCCCTTCGCGGAACTCGCCGCCGTGCTCTTCGATGACCGCCGGTTCGAAGCCTTCATCCGAAGCGGGATCGGACGAGCCAAAAGCGCCCGTCACCGCGTGGACGGCGATCCGCCCGAGGATGCCCGTCGCGAGATCGATTGGTTGCTCGAACTCGCCGCGATGCGCTCCCTCGATCGGGCGCGGATCCTCAGCCCACGGCCGCGAACCGATCCGAGCGCCGAGAGCTATTGCGAAGCGTGCGGAAGCGATTTCGTCGCGGGGTATCGTTTCTGCGGGGAATGCCGACTCGAAACGACTTTCTACCGATAGACTACCGATCGGGATCGGCGGATGGATCGGCCGGCGGGCCCGCCGGCATGGAACGCGCCCGCAGCCCTTCGAGCCATGCTTGGTGGACGCGTAGATCGTCGGTCAGCTCCGGGTGGAAGGTGCAGGCCCAGATCCGCCCGCTGCGCACGAGAACCGGCTCAGCGTCGACCCGGGCGAGCACTTCGACCGAGGGGCCGGGCCGGCGCAGCCGAGGAGCGCGAATGAAGACGCATTCCATCCCCGCCCATTCCTCCTGGCCCCCGGTTGCAGCGGGATCTCCGGGCGGGTCGACGGGTGCGATGAACGAATCGAGCTGGGTGCCGTAGGCGTTGCGCTCGGCTTCGATGTCGATCAGCCCGAGGGTCGGTACGGGATGGTTCGTCGACGCACGCGAGAGGACGATGGCGCCGGCGCAGGTGCCGAGGATCGCGCCACCCGCCTCGGCGAACTCGCGGATCGGCTTCACCAGGTCGTGCCGGTCGAGCCCTTTCGAGATCGTCGTACTCTCCCCGCCCGGCAGGATGAGGGCGACGAGGCCCGCGAGATCCCGGGGACCGAGCACGCGCCGCCCCCGAGCGCCGAGACGCTCGAGGGCCTGCAGGTGTTTCTCGATGTCCCCCTGGATTCCCAGGACACCCACGACGGGGCCGGACGCGTTCGATCGATCCATCCGGTTCGCGGCCTACCAGCCCCGGTTCGCGAGCCGCTCGGATTCGGCCAGGGTCTCCATCTCGATGCCCTCCATCGCGGATCCGAGGCCTCGGCAGGCATTCAGCACTTCTTCGGGATCCTGCCAGTGGGTATTCGCATGCACGACCGCGCGCGCACGGGCGGCGGGATCGGCGCTCTTGAAGATGCCCGAACCCACGAAGACGGCCTCGGCGCCGAGGGATCGACACAACGCGGCGTCGGGGGGCGTCGCGATCCCGCCGGCCGCGAAATTCGGAACCGGAAGCCTGCCGTTCTCATGGACGTACCGGACCAGCTCGTAGGGCGCCCCCATCTTCTTCGCCGTCGCCATCAGCTCCTCCTCGGGCATCGCCTGGATCATGCGCATCTCGCCCACGACGCTGCGCAGATGCCGGACGGCCTCGACGATGTTGCCGCTTCCCGCCTCGCCCTTGGTCCGGATCATTGCCGCTCCCTCTCCGATCCGCCGGAGCGCTTCGCCGAGATTGCGTGCACCGCAGACGAAGGGAACGCGATAGTCGTGCTTCGCGATGTGATGTTCGTCATCCGCCGGCGTCAGCACCTCGCTCTCGTCGATGAAGTCGACGCCCATCGCCTCGAGCACCCGGGCCTCCTGGAGGTGGCCGATCCGGACCTTCGCCATCACGGGAATCGAGACCGTCTTCTGGATCTGTTCGATCATCTCGACCGAACTCATCCGCGCCACGCCACCGTCCCGGCGGATGTCGGCGGGCACCCGTTCGAGGGCCATCACCGCGCAGGCGCCCGAATCCTCGGCGATCTTGGCCTGTTCGGCGTCGGTCACGTCCATGATCACGCCATTCTTCATCATCTCCGCCAGGCCCACCTTCAGCTCGAAGGCCTCCGCCCCGCGGCGCCCGTTCCCGTTCCTGCCCTGCTCGTCCGACATCGTCCTGCCCTCCCGGTCCTCGCGGAATCGCGATTCCCTCGTCTTGAATGGTCCGAAAACCTAGAGATGCGACCCCGCCACCCGGCCGATCCCCGGCCCGGCCGCTCGACTCGCATCGACCACTTCGCCCAACGCTTCCACGCCCCTGCGGATCTCCCCGGGATCCGCGCAGGCCACCGTCAGTCGCATCGCGCGGGAAGGCCGCCCGTCCGGCATGAAGAGCGAGCCCGGCGAGAAGATCACGCCGGCCCTCGCCGCATCCGCCAACAGATCCCGCGTATCGACCTCGTGGGGCAACTCGAGCCAGAGCTGGTAGCCGCCTTCGGGTCGCGTCCAGACGGTCCCGTCGGGCATCGAGCCCGGGAGCGCCCGGGCCATGGCCTCGTGTCGCTCGCCCAACATCGCCCGGATCCGGGACAGGTGCCGATCATAGGCCCCGGACTCGACGAAGCGCGCGAGGGCCGCCTGCAGCGGACGCGCGTCGGAGAGATCCGTCGCATGCTTGAGCGCGACGAGGCCTTCGAGCGAGCGGCCCCGAGCCGAGATCGAGCCGACCCGGACACCCGGAAAAAGCGACTTCGAAAACGAGAAGAGCAGGACGACCCCACCCGACTCGTCGAGCGCCGCCAGCGGGGGAAGCTCCTCGCCACGGAAACGCAGATCGAGCTCGAATCCGTCTTCGATGATCGGAACGCCGTGGCGCCCGGCGATCTCGAGAATCTGCCGGCGCCGATCGAGGGGCATCGTCGTGCCGAGGGGATTGTGGAAGCTGGGAATCGTGTAGAACGCCTTCACGTCGGCCCGCTCCAGGACGCGGTCGAGATCGGCGGGATCGGCACCGTGTTCGTCCATCCGGACGGGGGCCGCCTCGAGCCCGAGTCCGGTCAGGGCCGAGAGGACGTTCGCGTAGGTCGGCACTTCGACGGCGATCCGGTCCCCCGGCCGCGAGAAGAGACGCAGCGCCAGGGAGATCCCCTGGCTCGCGCCGTGACAGAGGACCAGTTCGTCGGCGCTGCGATCGATCCCCAGCTTCCGGAAACGATCGGTCATCGCGCACCGCAGCCGAGGGTCCCCTTCCGGTAGCGCGTAGGAGAAGAGTTCGGGCCCCTCTTCCCGGATCGCCTCGTCGAGACAGGTCCGGAACGCCTCGAGCGGATAGAAGCGGGGATCGGGAACCAGACGATGAAGGGCCACGACGTCGTCGCCCGTCGCATAACGTGGCCGCGTATCAGCGAGGGCGAGCAATCGTTCCACCTGGGGCGAGAGCCGGATCTCTGCGGTCACGCCAGCCTCGAGCGAAGCGGCGGACTCGTCGGTCGCGTGTCCGACCCGGCCCCGGATGCCGGAACCGCGCAGGGGCGAAGCGGATCCGAGCGATTCTCTCGTCGCTTCCGAAGGCCGGACGAAGGTTCCCGCGCCCACGCGCCCCTCGACCCAACCCGCGTGGGCCAGACGCTCGTAGGCCAGCGCGATCGTGTCGCGATGGACCCCGAGCTCGGCCGCCAGGGTGCGGATTGCCGGCAGGCGCTCGCCCGGCGCTCGCTGCCCTTCGGCGATCTCGCGAGCCAGGCGTGCGGCAATCTGCTGATAGACCGCTTCCCTCGAGTCGGGATCGATCGACCAGGAAGCAGAGACGGGTTCGGATTCCAGGTTCACAGCCGAAAATTATCAGCCGGACAATCTGGATTCAAGGGATCATTGTCAGGTAAAAAAAGAATGGAACCTGACAATCCGGTGTTCAGCCCGCCGCATTGAAGTGCGCCATTGCGGGTGCCCGCCCTTCTCGGACCATCATCTCGATGGCATCCGCAGCCTGTCCGAGGGCCCGGGGCAGCACCTCGCGCTCCTCGTCGGACGGGAATGGCGCCAGGACCCAATCCATCACGGGGATCGACCCATCCGGACGTCCGATCCCGAAACGAAGTCGGGCGATGGCCTTCGTGCCGAGGGCATCGAGGACAGCCCCCAACCCGCGATGTCCCCCCGCCCCGCCGCCCGGGCGCAAGCGGATCCGGCCGGTCGGCAGATCGAGATCGTCTTCGACGACGAGAAGATGCGTCGAGGGTTCGAGATCGGACCAACGTTCGAAGACCCGCCGCACGCTCCGACCGGAGCGGTTCATGAAGGTGAGCGGTTCGACGAGCAGGCACCGCTTGCCACCGATCGCGATCCGACACGTCAGCGCCTCGAGACCGGGATCCTCCTGCCAGCTTCCCGCATGGCGATCGGCCAGCTCTTCAACGACGCGGAAACCGACATTGTGTCGCGTCCCTTCGTAGCGGGGACCCGGATTCCCGAGTCCCACGATCACGAGATCGGGCGCGGCCTCCGCCTGCTCGCGAGAGCCGGCGAGTCGAGCTCGGATCGAGCGAAGGAGTCGCATCGGACCTTGTCGAGGCCGATTTCAGGACTCGCTCTTCGCGTCTCCGGCAGGCGACTCGGTCCCGGCTTCCTCGGCCGCACCTTCTTCGCCCTCGCCCTCGACGACATCTTCCTTGAGACCCCGAGGTACCAGCACGGTCGCGACCGTGAGGTCATCGTCGGTATGGAACTCGACGCCCTCGGGCACCGGAAGATCACGCACGTGAAGCGAATCCCCCAGCTCCATGCCGCTGATGTCGGCCACGATCTCGTCGGGAATCGCATCGGGCATGCAGAGGAGGGTCACTTCGCGCTGCTGCTGGTCGAGAACCCCGCCGAGGACGACGCCCGAGGCCTGTCCCACGAGGTGGATCGGCACCGAGACTTCGATCTTCTCCGTCAGGTCGATCTCATAGAAATCGACATGGATGATCTGGCCGCGGACCGGCTCTCGCTGGAGATCCTTCGCGATGACCGTCCTGCCAGCGACGGGGGAATCTCCCTCGAGATCGATCAGCGTGTTCAACCCACCATGGCTCGTCGCGATCAGCCTTTCGAGCGAACCGGCATCGAAGGCGATGGGCGTCGCCGGCCGGCCGCCTCCATAGACGACACCGGGCGCCATGCCCCGCTTGCGCAGGCGTCGGGCAGGCCCCTTGCCGCGCTCTTCTCGCGCTTCGACTGCGAATTTCACGTCACCCATCTTCATTTTTCTCCTTGCCACGTCTCGCAGCGCGCATGCCCATCGGGATCTCCGGGCCCCCGTCGCGGTGCATGGATGTTCGTCCTGGTATCCGTTCTAGAAGAGCGAACTCACGCTCTCCTCGTTGTTGATCCGCCGGATCGCCTCTCCGATCGGTGCGGCGACGGAAACCACGTGCAGCTTCCCGATATCGACGGCATCGGGGCGCAGCGGAATCGTGTCCGTCACGATGACCTGGGTCAGCGGAGACTCCGAGATCCGCTTCAGCGCCGGACCCGAGAGGACGGGATGCGTGATCGCGGCATGGACAGCCGTCGCGCCCTCTTCCATGAGACTTCGCGCCGCCTCACAGAGGGTGCCCGCCGTGTCGACCATGTCGTCGACGATCACACAGGTCTCGCCTTTCACGTCTCCGATGATGTTCATGACCTCGGCGATATTGGCGACCTCGCGGCGCTTGTCGATGATCGCGAGTCGCGCGCCGAGACGTTTGGCGAAAGCTCGGGCGCGCTCGGTTCCGCCCGCATCCGGAGACACGACGGTCACGTCGCTTCCGATCCGGCGCTCGATCGCCTCGAGCATGAGCCGGGTCGAATAGAGATTGTCGACGGGTATGTTGAAGAATCCCTGGATCTGACCCGAATGCAGGTCCATGCAGAGGACACGATCCGCCCCGGCCGTATGGATCAGGTCGGCGACGAGCTTCGCCGTGATCGGTACCCGCGGTCGGACCTTCCGGTCCTGGCGGGCGTACCCGTAATAGGGAATGACGGCCGTGATCCGCTTGGCCGACGCGCGCTTCAGCGCATCGAGCATGATCAGCAGCTCCATCAGATGGCTGTTCTGGGGAGCGCAGGTCGATTGCAGAGCGAAACAGTCGAGACCACGCACGTTCTCGCCGATCTCGATCGCGCACTCGCCGTCACTGAAGGTGCCGACCTCGGCCCGGCCGAGTTCGAGGTCGAGATACCGGGCGACCGCCCGCGCGAGAGCCACGTTCGCATTCCCGCTGAACAGCTTCAGATCCTGCATCGGTCTGCCTTTCCCGCCAGCCTCGTCCGCCCGCTGGCCGGTCCCGATCCGGCCCAGGGCATTCCGGACACCGCGTTCGCTCGTGTCCGGCATCCCCGCCTCCGCCCCTTCCGGCGACTTTCCGGAAGCTCCGCCTGCGCGCCTTCCCGACGTCGAGCGAAGCCCGACAAGCTGGTTGGGGCGGTAGGATTCGAACCTACAAATGGCGGCTCCAAAGGCCGCTGCCTTACCGTTTGGCGACGCCCCAGAAAATCGTCACTCCGTCAGCCGGCCGCGATGATCCGGGTCACGCACACCCAGGCGGCCCCGGAATCCGGAGCCCGCAACGCCTCCGCCGCCCGGCCGGCTCGTTCAGCCGACTCGAAGACCCCGAAAACCGTGGCACCGCTGCCGGACAGGGCCACCCCGATCGACCCGAGTTCGCTGAGTCGATTCGCGAGCCGCCCGACGGGCGGACAGAGCCGCCTCGCGGCGGGCTCGAGATCGTTGACAAGAAGATCCCCGAGGGCAGAGGCCAGATCGCCGGTTTCACCACACAACCGTGAAATCGCCCGCATCGTAGAGCCTGCTCCTGGGTCCGTCAACGCGCCCCGCAACACATCCGCGACGCGGTAGACCTCCGGTGTCGCCAGGGCAATGCCCGGATTGACGAGCACCAGGTCCAGCGCGGCCAGCCCGGAAAGCGGTTCGACCTCGTCGCCGATTCCGCCGACCCGGGCGGGGGATCCGTAGAGGAAGAAGGGCACGTCCGCGCCGAGTGAGAGGGCCAGCTCATGAAGCTCTTCCGACACCCGCCCGCTCTTCATCTCCGAGCCGTCGAGGATCGAGGCCAGGCCGGTCAGCACGGCCGCTGCATCGCTCGATCCTCCGCCAAGCCCCGCACCGACGGGAATGCGCTTCTCGAGCCGGATCCGGATCCGGGCATCCCAGCCTCGTCGCCGGCAGAAGGCCCGGGCCGCCCGGACGACCAGATTCTCACCGCCTCCGTCGGATGGCAACCGGAGCGCGACGGGAAGCGCTTCCGAGGGGGCGGAGACGACCTCGAGTTCGATCCCGGGATCCCCGGGCGAAACCTCGATCTCGAGCGCATCGGCGAGGCCGATCGGCGCGAAGACGCTTTCGAGCAGGTGGTATCCGTCCTCTCGCACGCCGACGAGACGCAGGCCGAGATTCACCTTGGCGGGCGCGCGACGGCGCCGGGTCCCGACCGCGACCCGGCTCACCGATCGAGTGCGACGAAATGCAGACGGAGCTCGTGAAGCAGGGAATCGATCAGCTTCCGCTCTTCCGGATCGAGATTGCCGAGTGTCTTGTCGCGCAGCATCTCGAGGGTGTCGATCGTCTGGCCAGCCAGGAGCGGCTTCGGCGCCTCCTTCTTCCCGGAAGCGGGATCTTCGATCACGCCCATCTGATAGAGCGCCGTCGTTCCGAGGGAAAGGACGAAGGTCGCGAAATCGACCTTCGGCATCTCGCCCATCGCCCCGGTTCGTTCCTCGCCTTCTCGCTCGTCCACCGGCATCACTCCGCCCACCTCTTCGATCAGGAATCTCTTCTTCGACCCCGGTTCCCGACGCTTCGCGCTTCCCGGCGCTTCATTTCGCGAATCACGACGGACCCGCCGGACCCGCATGCCCATGACTCGTTTGCGGAGGCGGACCCGATCGGCTCTCGCGATCGAGGCGCACCATCTCGCGACGAGCGTAGAGGAATCGCTGTCCCACCGTCACGGTGGTGCCGATCGCCAGAACATAGAGGATCGGCTGGAGCACACCGAGGATCGTGCCCGCGGCCAACAGGCCGATCCGCTCCCCGCGCTCCAGAAGCCCCCCGGGCATCCGGTCGATCACGAGCTCGGCGCGGGCCCGGGCGTAGGAGGTCAGCACCGAGGCCACCAGGATCACGCTGCAGAGCCCGACGTCGACCCAGGCCGCCTCCCGCGAGAAGAAGACGATCAGGCCCACCATCACGAGCACATCGACCACACGATCCAGGGACGAATCGAGAAAGGCGCCGAATCGGGTGGCGATTCCGAAATGGCGCGCCACGACGCCATCAACGAGGTCGAAGAATCCGCCGAAAACGAGAAGCAGACCACCCAGCCTGAACTCACCCCGAGCGAAGGCCAGTCCCGCCATCGAAGCCACGAGCATACCGCTGACGGTCAGCCAATCGGGGTCGATCCGCCGCCAGAAGAGAAAGGGAAACAGGGTCCGGATCCAACCATCGATGCGATGACCGAGCTTTTCCTTGATCACGCTCGAGGCACGGGATCAGTCCCCGCCGGAGGGGCCGCCGAAACCGCTCCCCGCTCCGGAGCCGAAGGGGCTCGGAGTCGAGAAATCCCCCGCCGTGGGCGCCGCAGGGGGCCGGCCCTCATCAGCCTGTGTCGGGGAAGCGGCCTTTTCCTCGGCCGTCTTTTCTTCCTCTTCCGCGATCGTCGTCATCTTGTCCGACACGTCGGGCAACGAAGCGAGATAGGCCTCTTCATCCGCCGCTGAGAGCCAGCCGCTTCTTCGCTTCAGTCGACGATCGAATCGAAGGCGCTCCACCGATTCTCTATCCATGCTCGAATCTCCCTGCTCTCGGACTGCTCCGACTTCCGGTCCGGATTCCCGTATGGCGCTCGGCCCGGGGAGTCCGACCTCGGATTCACACCCGGACTTCCCACCCGTGACCCTGCGCTTCCGGTTTCCGGTTCCTGTTTCCGGTTCCTGTTTCCGATTCCTGCCGGATCCGGAAGACAGCGCGTGGGGCTCGCCGGCCGGGACGTGGCCGGCGCGCGCGCGGGCCGGGACACTAGCAGCCCCGGGAACCCCGCGCATCGCGATGCCTCTCCGGAACCCGTCGGGCCCGGGCCGGATCGCCCGTTGTCCTTCTCCGGGAACCGATGCGGACCCGGGCTGTCAAATTGACTGGGCCGGATACCCCCGATAGCGTGCGCCCGGGAACCTCGAACTTGCCTCCTCCACCGATCCAGATAGCCGCCTCCCGCCGGAAGAACGCGGAAGCCGACTCGACCCGCGGAGCCGCCCGGGCCGTTGGCGGGGATTGCTCCCGACGCACTCCGTCGAATCGACGATTCCGGGCGGGATCCCGCGCCGGATTCCCGATCGGCCTTCTCATCGCTCTCCTCGTCCTATCGCAGGGCTGCGCCGAAAAGCAGCCGACCTTCGAAGAGATCAAGCCCGCGGACGAGCTCTACGCGGAAGGTCTCGAGATCCTCGAAGGACGTCGCATCCTGGGACTCTTCAACTACGTCAACTACGACCAGGCGATCGAAACCTTCCAGTCGATCATCGACAACTATCCCTACAGCGAGTTCGAGGAGAAGGCCCTGCTGAAGATCGCCGACGCCTACTTCGCGGATCATCGATACGAGGAGGCGCTCGCCTACTATCAGGACTTCGTCGACCTCCACCCGCGACACGAGAACGTCCCCTACGCACTGCTCCGAATCGCACAATGCCATTTCAACCAGATCGAATCGATCGATCGCGACCAGACCGAGACGCGTCGCGCGACGGAGGCCCTCGAAACACTCATCCGTCGATTCCCCTACGCCCCCGAAACCCGAGAAGGGGAACGGATGATGATCGAGCTTCGCACCCGCCTCGCCCTCAACATGATCCACATCGCGGATTTCTATCTCGACCGGACCCACTGGCAATCCGCCGCCGTCCGCTATCGCCGGGTCCTCGACGAATATCCCGGTCTCGGGCTCGATGCCCGAGCCCTCTATCGTCTCGGCCTGTGCATGGAGAACATGCATCGGGAGGACGAAGCCCTCCGCCTCTACCATGTGGTCGTCGAGAACTACGCGGACTCCCCCGCCGCGAAACGCGCGCGCGCTCGGATCGCCCGAGCGGATTGATGGGACGATCCGGTCACGCTCCCGGGTCCCCGACCGAGCGGCTCTCGACGTCTCCCGGACGAAATGCGATTCTCCTTGAAGCTCGGCGTTCGGGTCGAAGGAATTCGGGGGGAGGATTCGATTTGGACATCCATCAGGAGCCGCGGTTTCCGCGTGGAGCCGCTCGAAAACCGGAAGACCCGTCCAGCGCGGCGGATCGTTCCCTCGACGGGGAATCGGTCGAGCCGCCAGAGGCTGCGGCCGATCGGATCGGTCTCGGGACGAACGTCGCCCGGCGGGTCCACCTCGGATCCGTCGCGAGTGATCGGGAGATCCTGATTCGAGGCCGCCGAGCCTTCGAGCGGGGTGAAGATGCAACGGCGATCGAGAACCTGACCCGCCTGATCGACCATGGATTCGAGTACGCCGACGTCCACTACATGCTCGGAATGCTCCAGGAACGCCGGGACGACCTCGATGCGGCCGTTGCCCACCTGCGCCATGCGGTCCGGATCAACCCCTCCTACGTCGAAGCCCTGCTCGCCCTCGCCAGCCTGCATGCCCGCCGCGGCGATTTCGAAAAATCCCAGGGCTATGCCGAACGCGCGAGTCAGCTGGCCCGGTCGAGCGGGAACGGGCTCGACCCGACGACCCGCGGAAAACTCGCGAACCAACAGGCGGCTCTGGGCGATGCCCTCGCCGAGGCCGGCGAACGACGCGATGCGATCGAGGCGTATCGCCGCGCCCTCGATCGCTGTCCGACATTCCACGACATCCGGCATCGTCTGGGATTGACCTTGCGGGAAGCGGGCCTGCCCTTCCAGGCCGCGCGGGAATTCGAACGGATCCTGCGAGCCCATCCCGGCATGCTCGATAGCCAGATCCAGCTCGGCCTCACCTACTATTCCATGGGGAGAACACCCGAAGCGATCCGCGAGTGGGAATCCGTTCTCGAGAAGGATTCCGGTCGCGATGAGGCGCGCATGTACCTGCGGCTCGTGCGCGGCAACCGACGTCGGGCCCGAGGGGCGGGGACATCACCGGCCGCCAGCGCCTCGGACGTCCCCCCTTCCGAATCCGCTGCGGATCCGAAGGGAGGACGCTCCTCGACGGATTCCGAAACGGATCTCGCGATTTCGGGCTGGTCGACGTCGCCCCTCGCCGCGAGGCCCGGAGATCCCTCCCCTTGACCGACTCGAACATGCCCCTGATCGACATGATCGTCGTCACGGTCCTCTTCATCGCGATCCTCCGTGGGGTCTGGATCGGGCTGATCCGGGAGGGTTCGTCCCTCGCCGCGATCGGTGTCGCGACCCTCGTGACGCGTCTCGGGGTCGAACCCCTGGCGTCCCGACTGACCGGATGGACGGGGGGCGAGATCACGGGCAAGACCGCACTCTGGATCGCCGGTGTTGTTCTCGTCGTCACGACGATCCTGCTGCTCGGGTTCCTCGCCCGACTGATCCGTCGGGGGGCGGCAGCGGCGGGGCTCGGCTGGGCCGATCGTCTCGGCGGGGGGGCGCTCGGTGCAGCAGAAGGAGCGATCGTCTCCATCATTCTCGTGATGCTCGCCCTCTGGCTGGTCGGACCGGACCACGCGACGACCGAGGGCGCCCGAAGCATCGAGCTCGTCCGGGAGCTGAGGTCGATGCGTGAACGGGGCGAGCTGCCCGATGTCGCTGCGCCGGGGGACTGGCTCCGGTAGCCGCGGAAGAGACGAAAGCCATCAGGCGTCGGAATCGATCTCCCGGCCTTCCGGCTCGATCCAGCGTCCGTGGTCCCGAATCAGCTCGACGAGACGATCCGTCGCTTCTGCCTCGGGCACGCCTCGGGCGACGACCTCCCGGCCGACATAGAGGGTGACCTGCCCGGGACCCGACCCCACGTAACCGAAGTCGGCATCCGCCATCTCGCCGGGTCCGTTCACGATGCACCCCATGACCGCGATCTTGACGCCGTCGAGATGCCGGGTCTTCGTCTGGATCCTCGCGGTCGTCTCTTCGAGATCGAAGAGCGTCCGGCCGCAGGACGGACACGAGATGTACTCGGTCCGCGTCGTTCTCTGTCGGGCGCCCTGCAGGATGCGGTAGGCCAGATCGACGGCGGGCGCCGCGCCGATCGTCGAAACCATCGAAACCGCATCCCCGATCCCGTCGCAGAGCAGACTACCGAGTCGCACCGAGGCATCGATCAACGCGGCCTCGGGGATCGTCGTCCCGTCTCCGACGGCGCCGCCGGCAGACGGGGCGGCCGCCACACGTTGTCTCAACACGATTGGCGTTCTCGCCGCCCCCGCTTCGGAGAGCGCAACGACCAGGGCCCGCACCGCATGAAGCGACGCGGTCGCGGGAACGCTCATCGCGGGTGGCGTCTCCCCGCTCCGATTCGCCAGGACACGTTCGACCAGGAGGGGCATCTCATGACCCGCACAGGCCAGCTCCCATTCCATCCCGGCCCGGGATTTCCCGGCGAGTTCGGCCAGACGAAGAATCTCGGATGCCCTCGTCGTCGCATCGATCGTGGTCACGATCCGTCCGACCGAAAGTCCGCCTGCCGCGGGAATCGCGTCCGGCAGATCCGCCGCGCCCGGACCGACCCGGAGCGAGATCGGAAGCTCGACGCCGAGGGACGCGAGTTCGTGCGCGAATTCGCCCCAGCGCCCCGGATCCCCGACATCCCCGAGCGAAACGAGCAAGGACTCGCACGCAACGTCCTTCAGTCCGGACAATTCGACGGCCAGACCCGCGGCCGACTCGGCGGGGCGCGACAACACGTCCCCGACCTCGAGTTCCACACGAACCGGAGCGCCGTCCCCGACCTCGAGTCCGCCCCATCGAAGACGATCCGTCGTCCGACGACGAGGCGCGAATCGCTCGTCCACCCGATCCGACGCGATCCCGCGCGGCCTGTCCGATCGGCGCGGGGGGCCTTTCCTCGCGCCTTCGTCCTCCGTTTCCTTCGAATCGACCTCGTGCAGGCGACCCGCTCGTTCGGCGATCGCCCTCGCGACCGGCACTTCGCGAACCGGATCCTCGGTCAGTGAAACACGGATCGTGTCACCGAGACCGTCTTCGAGGAGCGAGCCGATTCCGATCGCACTCTTGATCCGCCCGTCCTCGGCGCCACCCGCTTCGGTCACACCGACGTGGAAGGGATAGGAGGGAACGCCCGGCGCCCGTTCTTCGAGACGCTCCGCCAGGAGTCGGTAGGCGGCAATCGCGACCTGGGTATTCGAAGCCTTCATCGAAAAGATGACATCCCGATAGCCTTCCGCCTCGCAAACGTCGAGAAACTCGAGGGCGCTCTCCACCATTCCCAGCGCCGTATCACCGAAGCGGTTCATGATCCGATCCGAGAGCGAACCATGATTGGTCCCGATCCGCATCGCGACGCCCCGCGCCTTGCAACGCAGGACGAGGGGCCGGAACCGCTCCGCCACTCGTTCGACTTCGGCCGCGTATTGCACATCATCGTACTCGCGAACCTCGAATTTCTTCTTGTCCGCGTAGTTCCCGGGATTGATCCGGACCTTCTCGACGATCTCCGCGGCGATCATCGCCGCGTTCGGCGTGAAATGGATGTCGGCGACGAGCGGAATGTCGATCTCGCTCTCCTGGAGTCGACGCCGGATCTCGCGAAGATTCTCCGCCTCCCGGATCGAAGGGGCCGTCACGCGGACGATCTCGCAGCCGGCCTCTGCCAGCGCGATGATCTGACGGACGGTCGCGCGGGTGTCCATGGTGTCCGTGTTCGTCATCGACTGGATCCGGATCGGATGATCCCCTCCGATCTCGATGCCACCGACGCGAACGACGCGGGTCCGGCGTCGCGCGGGTCGCAAAGGGTCTCCCGAATCGGACGTCATCCGTCTCCCACCAATTCGTCGAACTTCTCGAGGGCTTCGTCGATCCGATCCGGTTCCCTTCCGCCGGCCTGGGCGAAATCGGGCCGCCCGCCGCCTCCGCCACCGACGACCCGGGCGACTTCCCGGATGAGGTCGCCCGCGGAGAGCTTCGACGTCAGGTCCTTCGTCACCCCGATCGCCAACAGCGCCTTCTCCCCATTGGCCGCGGCCAGGCACACGACGCCCGTCCCGAGGCGGTTGCGCAGATCATCGACCAACGATCGCATCGCCTTGGCGTCGACGTCTTCGACGCGGGCCGCCAGGGCCTTCGCCCCGGGAAGGCCCGCGAGTTCGCGCGCCTTCGCGAGAAGATCCCCACTCCCCGGGCCCTGCCGACGCGCACGCAGCTCGTCGATCTGGTGGAGGGCCTGTTTGCGTTCTTCGAGAAGTCGTCCGACCCGCGCCGGCAGCTCCGGCAGGGGCACCTTCAACTGCTGCGCTGCCTCCTGCGCGAGACGTTCCTGTTCACGGAGATGGCGCAGCGCCTGGAGCCCCGTCAGCGCTTCGATCCTCCGTACGCCCGCCGCGATCCCCGACTCCGACACGATCTTCAGCAGCCCGAGGTCTCCGGTCGCCCGGGCATGCGTGCCGCCACAAAGCTCCGTACTGCAGTCACCGAACGAAACGACGCGAACCCGGTCACCGTATTTTTCGTCGAAGATCGCGATCGCCCCGGCCTGGACGGCCGACTTGTAGTCCATTTCCCGGGTCGATCCCGGCTGGTTCTCCTCGATCCAGCGATTGACCCGGTCCTCGATGGCGTCGAGTTCCTCCAGCGTGAGCGGAGCGTCGTGCGTGAAGTCGAAGCGCAAGCGGTCCGGTCCGACGAGCGATCCTTTCTGCATGGCCTGCTCACCCAGGACCCCCCTCAGCGCGGCATGCAGCAGGTGCGTCCCGGTATGGTTCCGGACGGTGGCCATCCGGGCTTCGACATCGACGCGCAGACGCGCCTCATCGTCGACGCGGATCGCTCCGGAAACGACGCGCCCCCGATGGACGAAGAGCCCCTCGACCGGCTTCACGACGTCACGGATCTCGACCTCGCCGGAGCGGGTCTCGATCCGGCCCCGATCCCCGACCTGTCCCCCGCTTTCCGCGTAGAAGGGGGTTTCCTCGAAAACCAACTCGATCTCGTCGCCCGCTTCCGCTTCCGACACGATCTTCCCGCCGGACAGGATCGCCGCGATCGGCGCTTCGAGATCGAGGGACTCGTAGCCGCGAAAGGTCGTCTGGACATCCGAGGCGATCCGGCCGTAGACCTCCTGGATCGCCGTATCCCCGCTGCCCTTCCAGGCCGCACGCGCCCTCGCCTTCTGACCGGCCATCGCCCGATCGAATCCCGTCTGATCGAGGGACATCTCGTGGCTCAGCAGGATGTCCGCGGTCAGATCGATCGGAAAGCCGAAGGTGTCGTAGAGCTTGAAGACGGTCTCCCCCGGAAGTTCCCGAATCCCCGTCGCCTTCAGCTCTTCGATCTCGGCCTCGAGCAGGGCGAGTCCCTTCGTGAGGGTCTCGAGAAAGCGTTCCTCTTCCCGCCGGATCCGATCGGTGATGTAAGCGCGTCGTTCGCGGAGTTCCGGGAAGGCCTCGCCCATCTGATCGATCACCGCGTCGGCCACCGAGTGGATGAAAGGCGTATCCTGCCCCAGCAATTTCCCGTGCCGCGAAGCACGACGCAGGATCCGCCGCAGGACATAACCCCGGCCGGCATTGCTCGGCAGGACGCCATCTCCGATCAGGAAGGCCAGCGCACGGGCATGGTCCGCAGCGACCCGGAGCGAGACGTCGATCTCGGCACTCTCCCCGGGCGTCACGCCGGAAAGCTCCGCGGCCCGTTCGATCAGGGGCGTGAAGACATCCGATTCCCACGTCGATCGGACGCCCTGCAGGACCGCCGCGAGCCGTTCGAGCCCCATCCCCGTGTCGATCGAAGGTCTGGGCAGCGGTGTCATCTTCCCGGAGGCATCCCGATTGAACTGCATGAAGACGAGATTCCAGATCTCCATGAAGCGACCCGTCTCGCTCGAAGGATCGTCATCCGGGTATCCAGGCAAAGCGCCCCAATCGAAGTGGATCTCGGAACAAGGACCGCACGGCCCGGTCTCCCCCATCGACCAGAAATTCTCGTCCTCGTCCAGTCGGAAGAGTTTCGACTCGGGAATCCCGATCTTCTCGTGCCAGATCTGCCAGGCCTCGTCGTCCTCGCGGAAGACCGAAACGACGAGATCCTCGGGACTGAAGCCGAGATCCCCGGTCAGGAGGGTCCATGCGAGTTCGATCGCCTGCTCCTTGAAGTAGTCGCCGAACGAAAAGTTGCCGAGCATCTCGAAGAAGGTGTGATGTCGGGTGGTCCGTCCCACGTTCTCGAGATCGTTGTGCTTGCCCGACACGCGCATGCATTTCTGGGAGCTGGTGGCTCGGACGTAGTCGCGCGTCTCCTCGCCGAGGAAGGTCCGCTTGAAGGGCACCATCCCGGAGTTCACGAACATCAATGTGGGATCCGACTCGGGCACGAGCGACGCGCTGGGCACCCGACGATGCCCCCGTTCCTCGAAGAAGCGGAGGAAGATTTCTCGGATCTCCCGGGACGGGAGCGACATAATGGGGCACCTCTCGATCGGGTCCCGTACGGCCGATCGTGGAACGGGAATCACGGGAGCCCGCCCCGGAACCCTCCCGGGGTCGGCTCCCATCGCGGGCGGGAATATAGCGGTCCCCGGCGAGGAATCTCGGGTGGGCGTCGGCGGGTGCGATCCGGCTAGAAGCGATCGATGTTGAAGTCGTCGTCGTCCGCCAGACCGTCGACACCATCATGCGCGGGCTTCTTCTGCGAATCTTCGCCCTCGCCCGCGAAGCCGGTCCATTCCGAATCCGAAGTCGACTCGATTCCGCGGAAACGGAGCGCGAAGTCGTCGGGATTGGAGACGTGCTTGAGCGCCTCCTCGTAGGAGATGAGCCCGGATTTCACGTGTCCCATCAACGACTGGTCGAAGGTCTGCATGCCGTAGGTCGTATGGCCCTTGGCGATCGCCTCGGGCAGTTCCTTGGTCCGATCCTTGTCCGCGATCAATTCCCGGGTGAACGCCGTCGAGACCAGCACCTCGAGGGCCGGGACGCGCCCCTTGCCATCGGCGCGGGGAACCAGTCGCTGGCTGATGACGGCCTTCAGGATCGTCGAGAGCTGCAGACGCACCTGCTTCTGCTGGTAGGGCGGGAAGACCGAAATGATCCGGTTGATCGTCTCCGTGGCGTCGAGGGTATGCAGGGTGCTCATGACGAGGTGGCCCGTCTCGGCCGCCGTCATGGCCGTCTCGATCGTCTCGAAATCACGCATCTCGCCGACGAGAATCACGTCGGGATCCTGGCGCAGGGCGGCACGCAGCGCGGCCGAAAAGGTATGGGTATCCACGCCGATCTCGCGCTGATTCACGATCGAGCGGCGGTCGCGAACCAGGAATTCGATCGGATCCTCGATCGTCATGATATGGCTGGTCCGCTCGGAGTTGATGTGCTCGATCATCGCGGCGAGGGTGGTCGACTTGCCCGAACCCGTCGTGCCTGTCACGAGGACCAGGCCACGTTGCTCCTGCGCGATCTTCTCGATGATCTTCGGAAGATAGAGCTGCTCGATCGTCTTCACGCCGAAGGGAATGACGCGGAAGACGATGCCGACGGTGCCGCGCTGTTGGAAGACGTTCACGCGGAAACGTCCGAGGCCGGGGATGCCATAGGCCAGATCGGCCTCCCGGTTCTCGTCGAATCGCGCCTTCTGCAGGGGGTTCATGATCGAGAAGGCGATCTTCTGGAGTTCATCGGGCAGGATCCGCTCGCCGTTCTTGAGGGGAACCAGTGCGCCATCGACGCGAAACATCGGAGGCAGCCCCGACTTCAGATGGATGTCGGAAGCCCCCCCCTTGATCGCGACTTTCAAGATTTCGTTGAGTTCCATGCTGCCCCTCGAAAGCCCCGACCCTGCTCGGGAAATTGGACCCGGACCGCTCTCGTACGTCCTCCTGTTTCGACCGTTTCGAGCGCTTCCTTGAGGGGATCGGAGACCTCGCGGCGGACAGCCGGGAGCGGCCGGGCCCGAGTCCGGGCACCGGACGCCATCGGCAGCTCCGGGCGGACCCGGCCGGATCCCCAGCGGAAAACCGCCCGGTCGGAGCTGCCCCCCGAGCGCTCGCCCGACCCAAGGGGATCGGGCCGATCCCCTGGACTATCGTGGCGCGAGCCATCCGCCCCGTACGTGCAGGGGATCGGAGCCCTGGCGGGCGGATGGAATCCCGGGGGAGCCCGCACCATGTCCTCGTATCTGCTGGTTCACGGTTCATGGCATGGCGCCTGGTGCTGGGAAAGGCTCGTGCCCCGGCTTCGCGAACGGGGCCACGACGTCGCGGCGCTCGACCTGCCCGCACACGGTCGGGACCGTTCCTCTCCCTGGTTCGTCACGCTGGGTGGCTACGCGAAGCGGGTGCGGGAGGCCGCGCGCGAGTGCCCGGACAAGCCGATCCTGGTCGGACATAGCATGGGGGGCATGGTGATCACGCGGGCCGCCCGGGAGACGCCGGAGTCCTTCGCTGCACTCGTCTATCTTTGCGCCTTCGCGCCCTTTCCCGGTGACTCGGTCGTCCGGTTGGCGACCGGGGACGCCGGATCGATGATCCCCGCCAACGCGGTCTTCCGCCCGGGCGGCGTCCGCTATCCGGACGACCAGACCGGGGCGACCTTCTACGGCCAATGCGCCGACGAAGACGTCGCCTGGGCGACGGCACGTCTGCGCCCCGACCCCGTGATCCCCTTGCTGCAGCGGACGCCCGCTGGCGGATTTCCAGCCTTGCCACGGGGATACATCGAGTGCACGGAAGACCGCGCGGTCTCGATCGGCCTCCAGAGGCGAATGACCGAGCGACTCTCCTTCGACAGGATCATCAGCCTCGCGAGCGATCATTCTCCCTTTCTTTCCATGCCCGACGAACTCGCCGATGCGCTCGACGAGATGTCCCACCTCGCAGATTGAAACGCTCGCGCACGAACGCGCCTTGGGGATCGACGGATCGATCGACACCGGATCGGGGGTTCCCCAGACGAAAATCCCCCGGAGCCCTGAGGGCGCGCCCCCTCACGTACTTCACGGCCCCACCCAGGCCGATCGTCGATCGATTCCGATTGACAATGCCCCGCGTCGCTCTACGTTGAAATGGAGCGCCGGCTCGGGAGACGAGAGGATGGCGATCGCGAAGAAACTCGAGCGTTACCTCCAGGCAACGGGTGTCGACTACGAGGTCCTGCCGCACCCGCGTTCCGCCTATAGCGCCCAGACCGCACGACGCTCCCGGATCCCGCTTCACTGCCTGGCCAAGCCCGTTCTCTTCGAGGACGAATACGGATACGTGATGGCGATCGTGCCCGCGGCCCGACGGGTCGACGTGGGCAGGCTGGGTGCCCAGCTCCACCGCCAGCTGGAGCTCGCCACGGAGGCCGAGATCGACGACCTCTTCCGCGACTGCGAAGCCGGTGCGGTCCCCGCCCTGGCTTCGCCCTACCGGATTCCCACGGTCTACGACGAATCGCTCGTGGGATTGAGTGACGTGTACTTCGAAGCGGGAGACCACGACGACGTCATCCACGTGCGTGGAGAGGACTTCCTGGAGCTGCTTTCGGATTCGCTCCATGGGCGCTTCAGCCAGCCTCTCCGGGCCCGCCCCGAACATTGAGGATACGCCCGAGACGCCGATGACCGGCGGAATCCGGTGGCGGCGTCGACTCGACGAGGAGGTCAACGCCATGCCACTTTCCCAGACCCTCGAGAGTTTTCTTTCGGAGCGCGGGGCCCACTACACGATCGAGTCCCACGCCCCTTCGATGACGAGCCTCGACACGGCACGATGCGCCTGCGTCGACGAGGATTGTCTCGCCAAGTCGGTCGTTCTCGAAGACGATCGCGGCTACGTCCTCGCGGTGTTGCCCGCTTCACGCCGACTCGAAGTCGGCCGGATCCGAGACAAGCTCGGAAGGCCCCTCCATCTGGCGAATGAATACGAAATGGTCCGGCTCTTTCCCGACTGCGCGCTCGGTGCCGTCCCCCCCCTCGGAGCGGCCTACGGACTTCCGACCGTCCTCGACTCGAGCCTCGAGAATCGCAGCGAAGTCTTCTTCGAAGCCGGTGACCACGAGACCCTCGTTCGAATGGAGGGGGACGAATTCCGGGGCCTGCTCGCATCGGCGGCGGTCGCCGACATCGCCAGCGAACTCCCTGGTCTGGCGCTGGCCCTCGAAGCCAAGGAGCGTCTCTACGATTCCCTCCACGCGGTCCGACGGGCCATCGGGGCGCCCATCGCGAATCGCGAGCGTTGGCGGAAGCGACTCCATCGCGCGCTCACGAGGCTCGCACGCGCGACCGACGAACACGTTGCCGAGACCGAGGCGCCCACGGGCCTGCTCTCCGAGATCGTCTCCGAAGCGCCGCGATTGTGGCGTCAGGTCGAGGGATTGAAGGCAGAACACGCGACGCTCGTCGGCGAGTGTGACCGGTTGATTT
>DRKE01000030.1 GCA_011051925.1 Deltaproteobacteria bacterium | reverse complement strand
GATGCCGCGCCCGTAATCTTCGTCTCCGGATTCATGGGGAAGGGACCGTCGATGGGTCGGATCGAGAGAGCGAATGCGTTGCAGCCATTGCAGCAGGGGAGAACAGGGGACAATAGAGCGGACCGCGCAAAGAGCGCCTTCCGGGCTCGCGAGCGCGGGGGAGGATCAGGTAGACCGTCCGGTCGACGGATGGCTCCAGCCGGGTGGATGGCGGCGCTCGGTCTCGCGGGACTCCTGCTGTCGAGCCCGTCGCATGCCGTTCCGACCCTGCCGCCGCCGGACTTCACGATCGCCTTCATCGGGGATCAAGGTCTGGGGGGCGGTGCGGCCCTGGTCCTGCAATTGATCGCGAGCGAGGGCGCAGACATGGTCCTTCATCAGGGGGATCTCGGATACTCGCTCGACGCGGCGGCCTGGGACCAGAGGATCACGAACGCCCTCGGTGCGGACTTTCCGTATTTCGCGACGGTGGGAAACCACGATTGTCTCGCAGCGCAACCGGGGTGTAGCGGGCCGGGCGATTGGCCGGACTATCAATCGCTGCTGCAGGCGAGGCTCGACCGCATTCCCGACGCCCATTGCGTGGGCGATCTCGGAGTCAACGCCAGCTGCGACTACAAGGGGATCTTCTTCATTCTTTCGGGCGTCGGGACCGAGGGCAGCGGTCATGAGACGTTCATCGCGAATGCTCTTGCCGGAACGGATTCGATCTGGCGGATCTGCTCCTGGCACAAGAACCACACCCTGATGCAGGCGGGATTCAAGGGGACCGAGGTTCCGCTTTCGACCTACGATGCCTGTCGCGCCGGTGGCGCGATCATCGCGACCGGTCACGAACATTCCTATTCGCGAACCCATCTGATGTCGAGCTTTGCAACGCAGACGATCCTCGGTACGGGATCCCTGCTCCAGATCGGAGAGGGACAGACGATCGCGTTCGTCTCCGGACTCGCGGGCTTCTCGATCCGGCCCGAGAATCCCGCGCGCGCCGGGAATCCCTGGTGGGCGAGTGTCTATACGAGCACGCAGGGTGCCGATCACGGGGCGCTCTTCTGTTCGTTCAACGTGCTCGGCATGCCCGATCGGGCCCACTGCTATTTCAAGGACGTTTCGGGCGTCGTTGCCGACGAATTCGATCTCGAGTCGATCGTCGTTCCGGAGCCGGGTGCGAGGGCGCTTCGGTGGGCGGGCGTGGCCGGTCTGCTTGGATTGGCCGGGGCGCGTGGACGGAGACGGTCTCCGTCGCGAGGCGTCTCCGGCGAACCGATCCAGGGCGTCTGATGGGTGTTTCTTCCGGGTGGCTCCCGATCCGGGATCGGGGGACGCCTTTCGGGGAATCGTCGCCCACGAACGCTTCGTTCGAACGGAATCTGCCTTCCCGACCCACGCGCGTCTTGGGTTTCGACGGATTCGCCGGTACAATGCCCCCGTCCATACCTGCCAGGCGGGGTCGGTCCGCATGAAGACCGGTCGAGACGCGTCATTCATGGCTTCTCGCTCGCGCGCCCACCCGAGACAACTCTCGGATGCCGATGCGGTCTTCCTCTCCGTCGAATCCCTGAAGGCGCCTTCGCACGTCGCGGGGCTCACGATCCTCGATCCTTCCAGCAGTTCCGCGTTTTCCTTCGAGCGATACATGGAGGTCCTGGGCGAACGGATCGACCTCGTGGAGCGCTTCAAGTGGAAGCTCTATGAGCCCGCCCTGGGACTCGACCGGGCCTATTGGATCGAGGACCCGGACTTCGATGTGGCGCGACACGTCCACCGCGTACGGCTTCGGATGCCGGGGGATCGCGCGGCCCTGGCCGAGCTGGCCGGCTGCCTGCACGCGGAGCCCCTCGATCGGAGGCGTCCGCTCTGGGAATGCTGGTGGATCGACGGCCTCGATGACGATCGCATCGCGATCCTCCTGAAGATCCATCATTGTCTGATGGACGGACAATCCGGGGTGGGTTTGAGCGAGATCCTGATGGATCTGACGCCGGAGCCGGATCGTCGGGGGCGGTTCCAGGCGGCGGAGCGGGAGCCTCCTCCGCGGCGGCCGACGATCTGGGAGGTCGGACGGCGGGCGGTCGTGAACGCGGCGCAGCGTCCCAAGGCCGTGGCCACCCATTCCCGGCGTGCGCTGCTCGAAGGCGTCGGACGGGCGCTCGGTGTGCCTGCGGACGGGATGCCGCCCCGAGTGCCCCGGGTGCCTTTCAACGGACGCCTGGGGCCGGGTCGGGCCTTCGCCTTCACGAGTGTCCCGCTCGGGCCGCTGCGGGACGCGAAGAAACATTTCAACGTGACGATGAACGCGGTCCTGCTCGAACTCGTGTCTTCGGCTCTCCGATCGGGATTGATGGAAGAGGACGCGCTTCCGGCGCTTCCGATCGTCGGGCTCTGTCCGGTCTCCCTCCGACGCGATGGGGATGAGCGGTTCGGGAACCGGCTGGCGAGCATGTCGGTTCCCCTGGCAACCGATCAGGCCGACGCCCGGACGCGGCTTGCGAGGATCCACGAGAGCGCCGAAGCCGCCAAGAAGCGTCTCGAGTCCGGATCCTTCGAAACCCTTTCGGCGCTGGGGGAGTGTCTCGTTCCCGGGGCCCTGCGATGGCTGACGCGCGTCGCCCACGGATTTCCGTCGCTGCTCCCCTTGCCCGGCAATCTCGTGATCTCGAACGTGCGGGGGCTTCCGATTCCGCTCTACATGGCGGGGGCACGGGTCGAGGAGATCTATCCGCTCTCGATGCTCCAGGTGGCCAACGGCATGAACGTGACGGCCGTCTCCCACGACGATCAGGTCGATTTCGGGTTCGTCGTCGATTCGAATCTCGTCCGCGATCCCTGGCTCTATGCGAACGGGATCCAGGCGGCGTTGCGTGAGCTGGAGGCGATCGTGGCCGCGCGGTCGACGATCCGGGCGTCGGATCCGGTTTCGGCGGACTCCACGCCGCATCCGCCGCCGACGATCGAGGAGGGCGGTTCGTCGAGTGCGGACGACACGGCGGTGGGGATGGAATCGATCGACGGAGGGGATTTCGAGACCGAGCCGCTCAGTCTGCATCTCATCATGGCGGAACTCGCTCATCTGCGCGCACCCTCGCGTCGGGGGATCGCGTCCGTCGATTGAGGTTCCGTGGGGCCGGGCTGTCCTTCCGCCGATCCGGGCCTCTTTCGTGCCCTCTGCACCTCCGACCTCGAGGATGCGCGGGGCGCGACCCGTCCGCGCGGGGACTCATGGGACCGCCCTGGTCGACCGATGAGCAGGCGAACGCGAAGGGCTGTCTGGCGATGTCGCAACAGGCTTCCAGGGGCCGGTTCAGAGGGTGCCCTGGGGATCGTCCGACTCGGATCCCGACTCTCCGGGAGGTCGCGTCGAGAGGAATTCATGTCGACGGGGATTCGCAAGCGTCTGGCCCGGATCTGCCTGTGTTCCGCTCTCGTCCTGCTCTCGGCTTGCGCACAATGGGACGGGCTGAGTGCGGGCCTCTCCGGACATGGAGAGATCCGAGGGCGCGTCGAGCTGGCCGGTACGGCTCTTCGATCCGATGCGCCCGCGATCGCGAAGGGCGTCGATGGCCGATCCCGTGCGGGCTCGATCGTCGTCTTCCTCGAGCCCGAGACGTCGTCGCCACCGCCGCCGATTCGGGCGCCGTTCTGGAAGGTGCCTCGCATCGAGATCAGCGGCGGCACCGGGCAGTCCCCACGCCTTGCGTGGGTTCCGATCGGTCGTCCCTTCCGCTTCGAGAACGTCGACTCCGTTCATCACGAACTCTTTACCGCCAGAACGGCCGGCTCGCTGCGGATTCCTCTTCGCGGACATGCCGAATCGGAGATCGTACAGCTGTCGAGGCCCGGCGTGGTTCGTTTCTTCTGTTCGCTC
>DRKE01000029.1 GCA_011051925.1 Deltaproteobacteria bacterium | reverse complement strand
GTTCGGCACGAGTCGATCCCGAGAGAGGCAGGGGCGGCGCTGTGATCGAGGCGTCCCGAGGTCGGGGCGGGAGGGGGGAGTCTCGCGAGGAGCGAGACGAGTACGCGCAGTTTCGAGAGGGCGGCCACCGGGATCCGGACAAGCCGGCACGCCGGCCGCCCGAACCTGTTTGAGCACGGGACCCCTTCCCGCACCGACACGGCACGGCGGCGTGTGCAGAGGTTCCCTAGTCGAGACAGTTGTCCCGAAGCCGACCGATCACGTCGTCTCCGACGTCCGCCGAACGCAGGTAGTCCGCCATGCTGCCGTATTGCGAACGAACGTGGTCGAGGAGCGTCTCCATCGACTCGGGCTTCGCATGGAGCGTGTCCGCAGGCATCGTCTTCAGGGCCTCTTCATAGCCCTTCATGTTCATCACGCGCTCGATGATCGCGTCGATCTGATCCGCCGAGCGGACATAATCCGCGACGATGAGATCGTCCGGCACGCCCAGGACGCCGAGCAGGATGGCCGAGATGAGACCCGTCCGATCCTTGCCCGCCGCACAATGGTAGACCGCCCCGCCCTCGGAAGCGGCGAGGATGCCGACGACGCGGGCGATCGGTTTCCGGGCGACTTCGAGAAGCCCGACATAACGCTGACCCAGCGTGAGGGTCCGGGATGCCTCCCGATCGTCCGCCAGCGTATCGCCGTCGAAGAGCGGCAGATGGTGGAAGGCGACGGGTTCGCGTTCGAGGGGGCCCCGACCTTCGGCCGCCAATTCGGCGCTCGAACGGAGATCGATGACATCCCGCAGTCCGAGTTCGCCGCGCAGGCGGCGGACATCCGAGTCACTCAGGGCGTGCAGTGCGTCGCTCCGATAGAGCTTCCGCCAGCGGAGTCGTCGACCATCCGCCGTCGGATAGCCCCCGAGATCCCGGAAATTCACACAGCCATCCAGATCGATTCGTCTCTCCACGGTGCGGGAGTCTAGCCCCGGGCCGTGGAGAATCCACGATCGAGGCGGGCGAGCGCCGCTCTTCGAGCCGGCGGGAGGCGGTGACGTGACCGAACTCGCTGTATCATGAGCCCGCCGCTTGGATGGGGGGCTGATGGCCGAGTCGGCATACTCGACGGCGCGTGGCACGGAGATTTCGGAAAGGTCGACCGAACTGGTCCTGCCGGTAGCGGCCGCATCCCGAACCCACGAGCCCGCACGCGATGAACCCGAGTGCGAAAGGAAGATCCGCGTGAGCGAACCCGAGGCGACCCAGCGGACCGCGACCGACGGAAGCGGATCCGTGGCGACCGGCGAGAGGGCGCCCCTTCCCCCCGAATCCCGTGGCGTCGCGCTACCGGGCGACCGGGGTCCCCGAAAGCCCGACCCCGCGAACCAGCGCCCGTCCTTCTGGCGCCGGATCTCGCTCGGGCGTCGGCATTCGCGGAACCCGGAGGCCTCTGCCCGATCGACTCTCCCGGAAACGAATCCGATGTCGGATCCCATGCAGGGTGGCGGAACGCTCGCGAACGCGTCGCCTGCCGGGAGCGCCGTGGCCTCGACCGCTCGCGTCACCGGAACCGGCCCCCTCCCTTCCGTGACCGCCGACTCGATCGAGCGGCGGATCGTGGAACCCATGCTCCAGGCCCTGGTTTCCGTCGAGTCGAAACTCGAACGCAGCCACGTCGAACTCGTCGGGCGATCGGACCAGGTCGAACAGCGCCTCACCCAGCTCTGGGACATCGAAGAACAACTCGGCACCCTGGGCGAATTGCAGGAATCGCTGCTCCGGGTCTCCGAACAACAGCGTCGCCTCGAATCGGCGATCCTTTCCCAGAATCGCACCCTGCGCTGGCTCGTGGGCGCCGTCTTCCTCTCCCTCGCCGCCGCGACCTTCGTCGTGGTGGCCGTCCTGCGCTGAATCGAGCGGAGCGCTTCGGGAATCGGCCTCGGGCCCGATCCCCCTGGCGTTTCGAGCGCCGACCAGGCGATCCGCGGCGCCGTATGATCTTTGCGAACAAATTCGCATGGAATCCGGCACGGTCCCCGATCTCCCTTTCGGGTCTTCGAGACCGGCATCGGCACCGAAGCCCCCGTTGACAGGACCCCATTGATATACCAGTCTATCCGCATATCCAGATATTCTTCGGGATCCGAAGACTGCCCAGACCCCCGAGCCCTGTCCCGCCGGCCCGCGCGTGAGGCTTCGTCCGCGCCGGGCCACCCCTTGCCGCCCACAGCATGTCGGACCCAGCACCGACGAGGAGACGCCACAGCATGACGCAGGAAGAAGCCCCGCCCTTCAAGGTCGCCGATCTCTCGCTCCACGAGTGGGGTCGCAAGGAGATCGATCTCGCCGAACACGAGATGCCCGGTCTGATGGTGCTCCGCGAGCGATACGGAAAGACGAAGCCGCTCGAGGGCGTCCGCATCATGGGCAGCCTCCACATGACGATCCAGACGGCCGTCCTGATCGAGACCCTGGTCGATCTCGGGGCCGACGTGCGATGGGTCTCCTGCAACATCTTCTCGACCCAGGACCATGCTGCCGCAGCGGTCGTCGTCGGTCGTGGCGGAACGCCCGAGGATCCCAAGGGCGTTCCCGTCTTCGCCTGGAAGGGCGAAACCCTCGAAGAATACTGGTGGTGCACCGACCAGGCCCTGTGCTGGCCCGACGGGTCCGGCCCGGAGCTGATCGTCGACGACGGCGGTGACGCGACGCTGCTCATCCACAAGGGACTCGAGTTCGAGAAAGCCGACAAGATTCCCGATTTCAATCCCGAGACCGATTCCGAGGAATACGGCGTCATCCTCGAACTCCTGCGCAAGATCGCGAAAACGGACAATCGCCGCTGGCATCGCACGGCCGAGACCTGTCGCGGCGTCTCCGAAGAGACGACGACGGGTGTCAACCGGCTCTACCAGATGGAGAAGAACGGCCAGCTCCTCTTTCCCGCGATCAACGTGAACGACTCGGTCACCAAGTCGAAATTCGACAACGTCTACGGGTGCCGTCATTCGCTGCCCGACGGGTTGAATCGCGCCACCGACGTGATGTTGGGCGGCAAGGTCGCGGTCGTCTGCGGCTTCGGCGAAGTCGGCAAGGGCTCCGCCGAAAGCCTTCGGGGCCAGGGCTGTCGCGTGGTCGTGACCGAGATCGACCCGATCTGTGCCCTGCAGGCCGCCATGCAGGGCTACGAGGTCAACACCCTCGAGAACGTCGTCGAGACGGCCGACATCTTCATCACGACGACGGGGAACTTCGACATCATCACGGCCGACCACATGGCGCGCATGAAGGACAAGGCGATCGTCGGCAACATCGGCCATTTCGACAACGAGATCGACATGGCCGGCCTCAAGAAGGTGCCGGGGATCCGGCACGTGAACATCAAGCCGCAATACGACGAATGGATCTTCCCGGACGGCCATAGCGTGCTCATCCTCGCCGAAGGGCGCCTCCTGAACCTGGGTTGCGCGACGGGCCATCCGAGTTTCGTGATGTCCGCGTCCTTCACCAACCAGGTCCTGGCCCAGATCGAACTCCAGCAGAACGGCGGGCAATACGAGAACAAGGTCTACGTCCTGCCCAAGAAGCTCGACGAGGAGGTCGCACGGCTCCATCTGGACAAGCTCGGCGTGAAGCTGACGCGGCTGACGCCAGAACAGGCCGAGTATCTCGATGTCGACATCGACGGGCCCTACAAACCGGACCACTATCGATACTAGTGTCGGGTTCCGGAGGCACGGGGCGTCTTGCTCGAATCGCTGCTCAGCCTGGGCCTCGTCGTGCTCTTCTGCATCGTCGGATGGGCGTTCGGAGCGACGACCGAGGCCCTCGTCCGAGGCGGTGTGGGACTCGTCGCGCTGGGCTTCGCCTACGGCATTCCCGCCGCGATCGTCTATCACTGGCTGCTGTATCGATCGCTGTCCCGATGTGATCGCCTTCCGGGCCGCTGGTGGCTGCACCCGACGACACTGCACGATCGTGTTCCGTCCGGCGACCGACGGGGGGTCCTGGCCTGGGGCGCCATCGGCGGGACCGGCTTCATCGTGATCGTGATCGGGATCGTACTCACTTCGATCGGCCTCTGGAGGATGTCATGAGCCCGCTCGCCGATTCCCTCGTCGACCCGGCCGACAGCCCGCCGCACGACCCTCGACTCGGTGCGTTCGGGGCCCGGCTGGTCCTTCGTCGTCCGCCGCTCTGTCCCGAGTTCGAATTGTGGTTGCTGTCCGACGAAGTCGAGCTGGAAGCCGGGTGTGCCGAACTCGCCGATGGCGAAGCACCGCCCTTCTGGGCCTTCTGCTGGGGCGCGGGCCAGGCCCTCGCCCGCTTCGTCCTCGACCACCCGGAGCGGGTTCGTGGAAAACGCATCGTCGATCTCGGTACGGGATCGGGGATCGTCGCGCTGGCCGCGGCTCGCGCCGGAGCCCGAACCGTCCTGGCCGTCGATCTCGATCCGGTCGCCCGACACGTCACGACCCTGAATGCCCGCCACAACGGGCTCGAGATCGAAACGGCCTCGATCGCCCCGGAAGGCTGGGATCTGTTGCTCGCCGCCGACGTGCTCTACGAAAACGGACTCCGGGACTGGATCCTCGGCGAAGCGCGCCGCGAAGGACCGATCCTGCTCGCCGACCCCCAGAGAACGGGCACGCCTCGCCTCGATTTCCCGGTGCTCGACCGCTTCGAGGCGACGACCTTCCCGGACGTCGATTCCCCCCGCAAGAGCGGCATCCTCCAGGAGATCCCCTGCATCCGCGAGAGGCGGGCAGCGGGCCCTCGTTCGAGCGGGGATCCGACGGGACGGACTTCGCGGCCCGGGGACGGAGCTGCTAGAGACCCTCTCATCGACCCCCGGCTCGCACGCGACCCGGAGAGGTCCACGAACGAACGGAAGGCAGCCAGACCATGAAAGCGATCCAGATCCAGGAAGTCGGGGGCCCCGAGAAGATGTCCCTCGTCGAAATCGAGAAACCATCGCCCGGCCCCGGTCAGGTTCGCGTTCGAATCGAAGCCGCGGGCATCAACTATATCGACACCTATCATCGAAGCGGTCTCTATCCCGTTCCCCTGCCCTTCGTCCCCGGCGTCGAAGCCGCGGGCAGGGTCGACGCGGTCGGCGAGGGGGTCGACGACTTCGCGCCGGGCGATCGCGTCGCCTGGACCGGCGTGCCGGGGGCCTATGCGGAATTCGCCCTCGCACCCGCCGACGGGCTCGTCCGCCTTCCCGCCGGGCTCTCCTCCGAACTCGCCGCGGCGACCCTTCTGCAGGGCATGACGGCCCACTATCTGGTCCACGGCGTCCGGGAGACGCGGCCGGGCGATCGCGCCCTCGTCCACGCGGCGGCCGGAGGAACGGGCGGGCTGCTCGTCCAGCTCCTGAAGCAGGCGGGGGCCCGCGTGATCGCGACCTGTGGAAACGAAGAGAAGGCCCGACTCGCGCGGGAGTCGGGCGCCGACGAAGTCATCCTCTATCGTGACGAGGATTTCCAGGCCCGGACCCGGGAATGGAGCGACGGTCGCGGAGTCGATGTCGTCTACGATTCGGTCGGACAGGCGACCTTCGAAGGCAGTCTCGGATCCCTGCGTCCGCGGGGCCTGCTCTGTCTTTTCGGACAGGCGAGCGGCCCCGTCCCCCCCTTCGACCTGGGGCGATTGAACACCGCTGGCTCCCTTTTCATCACGCGCCCATCGCTGGCCCATTACGTGGCGGATCGCGAGTCCCTCGACCTGCGGGCGAACGCGATCTACGAAGCCCTCGAAAAAGGGACGCTCGTCCAGCGGATCGGAGGCCGCTACGACCTGGCGGATGCGACTCGCGCCCATCTCGACCTCGAAGGGCGAGGAACGATCGGGAAACTCCTGATCCTGCCCGACTGAACCGGATCCGGATCCCGTCGGGCATCGGAACCGATCGGCCCGACCCAGCGAGCGGATTTCCGACAACCCGAAGCCCCGACGTCGCGCCCGCGGAATGGAGCCCCCTTGAAAGCAGACTTCTGGCACGAACGATGGAAGAAGGGCCAGATCGGCTTCCACAACGAAGAGGCGAACGCGCACCTCATACGCCATTGGCCGGGTCTGGACATCGAGAGGCTGGCCACGGTCTTCGTTCCCCTCTGCGGGAAAAGCCTCGACATGCGTTGGCTCCGGGAGCGGGGACATCCGGTGATCGGAATCGATCTTTCCCCGATCGCGATCCGGAGTTTCTTCGAAGAGGCCGGATTGAAGCCTGCAACCACGCGGGCGGGCCCCCTCGAACGGTTCTCGGCCGGAGGTTTCGACCTTCGCTGCGGCGATCTATTCGACCTCGAGAAGGAGGATCTCCACGCGGTCCGGGGCTGCTACGATCGCGGCGCGCTCGTCGCGCTGCCTCCGGATCTCCGGCGACGTTATGTCGATCATCTGGCTCGGATCCTGCCCGAACGCGTCACGATCCTGCTGATCACGGTCGAATATGATCAGTCGAAGATGCCGGGGCCGCCGCATTCGGTCCCACCCGCAGAAGTCGAGGCGCTCTATGGCGGCGAATTCGAGGTCGATCCCCTCTGGTCGAGTGGTTGGCTCGAAGCCTCGCCGCACTTTCGCGAGCGCGGGCTCGACGTCCGGCGCGATCATGTCTTCCGTCTCGACCGCGGATCCCGGACCTCGTGATCGACGCGCCACAAATCTTCCAGGCTCTCGCCTTCGCGACGTGGATGGGCATTCCGCTCTATGCCGCGATCCGACGCGGACGGTTCTATGCGACCTTTGCCGCCATCATCCTGACCTTCTCCCTGCCTGGCGCGCTCGTCCTGCATTCGCGATTGCGTGATCTCGCGGCTCCCGGAGTCGCGTTCGCACTCGACCTCCTCTTTCTCTACTCGATGGTCGCGGCCACGATCCAGTTCGCCCATCTCGTCCATGCACGGATGCGTGGCAGCGTGTTCCGCTGGCTGGTTTCCGTTCCCGCCCAGACCTTCATCGCCGGGGGCATGCTATCGGGCCCCTGGCTCCTGCTTCTCTTCCCCCTCCGGTTGGCTTTCCAGGCCTTCGGCTGGACCGGAATCCTGCCGGGCTGGACCCTCGTCGAAGCGCTGCCCCTCTTCGTCGCGGCGATCTCGATCGCGACCTCCATGTCGACCCGCTCCGAAACCGTCCGCTTCCGGCTCTCCCGGGAGGGCCCGCCCGAGATCCGCCGCGTTCCGGTCGAACGCTTCCGGGGCGCCGAACCGAAACCCCTCGTCGAACGTCCCCTGCGCATCGTCCAACTCTCGGATACCCACCTCGGTCCCTGGAAGAGCGTCTCGAGACTCCGCAGGCAGATCGAGCGACTCGTCGATCGCGATCCCGACCTCGTCGCCCTGACCGGGGATTTCCTGACGATGGAAAGCATGGGGTCCCCGGGCTGCCTCCAGGAAGCGCTCGCTCCCCTCCGGCCCATCGCCAATCGATGTGTCGCCATCTTCGGCAACCACGATCACGAAGCGCCCGACCATGTCCGCGAAGCGATGAAGGCCATCGGCATTCCGCTCCTGATCGATGACGAACTCTGTTTCGGAACACCCGCCGGCCGGGTCCAGGTGATCGGAGCGGACTATGTCCATCGCGATCGGCGGAAACATCTCGCAGCCCTGCTCGAACGGTTTCCCCGACGAATGGACCATCTGCGACTGCTACTGCTCCACGACCCGGCGGCCTTCCACGCACTGCCCGAGGACGAGGTCGATCTCGTCCTTTCGGGACATACCCACGGCGGTCAGGTCGGTCTCGTCTCTCTCGGAATCGATTGGACGGTTCTTTCGGGCACGCGCTGGCCTGATCAGGGGCTCTTCGCCCGGGGCGCCAGCCGGCTCTATGTCCATCGCGGAACGGGATTCTACGGCTTCCCCCTCCGTGTCGGCGTACCCGCCGAGTTCTCGGTGCTCGAGATCATCCTCGCCTGATCCCCGCTCCGCCTGCGCCCGCTTCGCCTTCGCAGGCGCGTTCGCGCCGCAGCCCGTCACGGGCGTCCCATGCGAGCACGACATCCTCTTTCGACACGCGCGACCAATCGAAATCCGCGATCAGATCGCGCGGTCGACAGACCGTGCCGGCAGGAACCAGACCGACGAAAGACGCCAGCGCCCCGCAGAGCGCCTCCGCCTCGTAGCGTTCCCGAAGCGCCGCGACGTCCACCGCCCCATGCAGCTTCGAGAGTTTCGTCTGGCCATCCGCGTCCGATCCCGCTTCGGCCTTCTCCAGGAAGAGGCAATGATGCCGATAGGCGGGTCGAGCGAGACCGAGATCCTGCTGGAGCGCGATCTGCAGAATCGTGACCGGCATGAGATCCCGACCGCGGACCACCCGATCGACTCCGGCCGCCGCGTCATCGAGAACCGTCGCGAGATGATAGGCGATGGCTCCGTCCCGACGCCGCAGGATCGGGTCTCCGAAGAGTCGCACCGGATCTCCCGAGAGAGTCGACCCGTTCTCGTCGCTCCACTCGATCTCCCGGGACTCAATCCGGAGGCGCAGCGGCCGTTCGCAGCCACGCCACCGATCGGGGGAGACGACTTGCGACCGACAGGTTCCGGGATAGGCGAAACCGCCATCGGGCGCGCGGCGACCGGCCATCCGGATCCGGGTACGGCTGCAATCGCAGGCATAGACCCGCCCTTCCCGGACGAGACGCTCGAGGATCTCCTCATGGCGCTCGCGATTCTCCGACTGGCGTGATCGGCCGTCCCAGTCGAGTCCGAACCAGTCGAGGTCGCGTTCCATGGCCTCGACGTGACCCGGCTTCGTCCGTTCGCGATCGAGATCCTCGAGTCGAAGCAGGACCCGGGCTCCGGACGAACGGGCATCGAGCCAACACAGAAGCGCAGCGAGCAGCGTCCCGGGGTGGGCCCGACCCGTCGTGGAAGGTGCGAAGCGGCCGCACGCGCTCATTCCGCCTGTCCCCCTTCCCGCATCTCGCGATCGAAGAAGCGCCCCCGGAAGACGACGAACTCGGGATCACGCAGGACGGAAAGGTCCTCGAGCGGATTGGCCTCGAGCACCAGGAAATCCGCCGAAAGCCCCGGCGCGATCCGACCCGTCCGATCCCCGACATCGAGAGCCGTGGCCGCCTCCGAAGTGGCGGCTCGCAGGACGTCGACCGGACGGAGTCCAGCATAACGTTCGAAGGCCAGCAGCCCGGAGACCAGATCGTCATGGGCGACACCGGGAATCCCCGCATCCGTCGAGGCGATGAACCGGACGCCGTGATCGCGCTGGAGCCGGAGACAGGTCGACATCCGATCGAAGAAAGGACTGGGCCCATCACGATCGTCGGGGATCCGACGGCCCCAGCCGGCGTTCACGGTCGGCGATACCCAGACCTCGGATGCCCCCAGCTCGCGGATCAGCGATTCGTCGATCTCCGTCCCGAACCCCCCCTTCCCCGCGAAGGACGCATGCTCGATCGTCCGGACGCCTGCGCGAAGCGCGGCGGCGATGCCGCGGGTTGCGTGACAATGAGCGGCGACCGGGCATCCCGCCCGCGCCGCGGTGCCGACGATGTCGACCAGGCGACCGACGTCGAACTGGACGTCGCGGGGCCGGCTCTTCGGCGTGATCACCCCCCCGGTCGCCATCACCTTGATCCATTCGCTGCCCGCTTCGAGCTGGAGGGCGACCATGCGATCGACCTCCATCCGAGTCGACACGGCGCCCCCCCAGAACTCGCAATGCCCGCCCGGCGTCGTGATCGGCTGACCGCAGCAGAGCAGCCTCGGACCCGGGCGCAGGCCGGCCTCGATCTCGCGACGCAGACGATGCTCGCGGTGGCACCCGCCGCCGCAGTCCCGCGTGGTCGTGATCCCGGCGAAGAGCATGGCTTTCGCACGGCGTGCCATCGCCTCGAGGCGCGTCGCCTCCGGGACGGCCGATTGTTCCGCCGGCGTCGAAAGCGCGGGGTCGAGTTCGAGATGGACATGGGCATCGATCAGCCCGGGGACGAGGATCCGCCCCCCCAGATCGATCCGACGGGCCTCCCTGGCACCGGCTTCCGCCGCTTCCCCCAGCGCGACGATCCGACCGTCTCGAACCCGTAGCGTCGTCGAGAGCGGTCCCACGGAATCGTTCTGCGACTCCCAGACCCGCGCCCCGGAGACAATAAAATCGAGGGATTCCAATCAGTTCCCTCATGTCCGCGCGTCCAGCCCCGCCCCGGCCGTTGCGCTCGTGTCGATCTTGGGCATTCTCCCTCAACGATCCGCTACATCCCAGCGGGAAATCGTCTAGACCGAAACCGGAAACCCGGCTTCTCCACAAGGGATGCGGGTCCCGATTTCAAACGCCATACGGAAGGACGCCTGAAAAGATGTCGGATTCGAACGAAGTGCTGGTCGTCGCCTCCAAAGTCAAGAGCTACATCAAGAACAGCGGAGACATGAAGACCTCTGCAGGTGTCCTCCAGGTCCTGTCGGATCGCCTGCGCTCCATGTGTGATCAGGCCATCGAGAGCGCTCGAGCGGACGGACGCAAGACCGTTCTCGATCGCGATTTCAGCTAACCGCACGCGATCCTTCAGCTCGTCTTTCGCAGGTGGGTCCGTCCCCGGACGGGTCCGCCTGTCGAACCGTCCGACGGGACGGGGGCACCCCCGTCCCACCCGGAGCGCAGCGCCCCTTCCCGAATCCGATTCCGCCCCGGGGCCCGGCCCCTGTCCGTTCCGCATGCCACGCGCCTGCGAGACGCGATACATTCCCCCTGAGTCGGCCATGGCAAGGTCCGGACGGAGAGGCCCGGGGCGGGGCCGCAATCGAGGAGGTTCCGGTATTCTCGTCCAGAGGCGCTTCCGGATCCGTGAGTCCACGCTCCTGCGCATCCGGACCAGGGACATGACGCGATGAAGAGCGAGGCCACGGAAGAGCCGGAAGCCGAGGTCGAGCTCGCCTCCCGATCCGACATCGGCCAGGTCCGTCAGGCCAACGAGGACAGTTGCGACATCTTCGTTCGGGAAGACGGGACGACACTCCTCGTCGTCGCGGATGGCATGGGTGGCCACCGGGGCGGAGCCACCGCCAGCCGGACGGCCGTCGAAACGATCGGGGAACTCTTCGTCTCGGAGAGCAGCGGGCGCTTCGCCGAGCGGCTCGGCGGCGCCATCGAGATCGCCAACACGCGGATCTTCGAACTCGCCCGGACGGATCCCGACCTCGAGGGCATGGGCACGACCCTCGTGGTCTTCCTGATGGACGAGCGTCGGCGCGGAACCGTCGCCCATGTCGGCGACAGCCGTGCCTATCGCTACCGACAGGGCAGGCTCGAGGCGCTCACGACCGACCATAGCGTCGTTGCCGAGATGCATCGCCGAGGACTCATCTCGGCCGACGAGGCCGCGGCCCATCCCCGGCGAAACGAGATCCTCCGATCGGTCGGCGTGCTTCCCCAGGTCGACGTCGAAATCGCGTCGGTCGACATCGCGCCGGGCGATCGCTTCGTGCTCTGCTCGGATGGATTGACGGGCATGGTCTCGGACGAGGAGATCGCCGCCGTCGTCCAGGCGGAATCCCCCGACAGGGCGGTCGAGCGCCTGATCGAGATGGCGAACGAGCGGGGGGGACCGGACAACATCACCGTCCAGATCCTGTCGATTCCCGCCGATGCGAGCGAAGGGGACCCGGAGGCCACGGCCCCCGTCGAGATCTCCGAAATCGGCATCCAGGCGATCGAGAACAGACGACGCGTGCGCCGACGGAACCGTCGGCTCCTGTCGGGCCTCGCCATCGCTGCCGTCATCGTCGGCGCGATTCTCGTCTGGCGGGGATTGCATCCCGAAGGATCGATGGGGCCGGCACCCTCGGGCGGACCTGGTGCCGCGGCGGACGCGATCGACGCGGCCGACGCGCCCCGGCACGGAATCCCGCGTTAGGCCCGATCCGACCCGGGCCGTTCAGGGGCTGGAATCAGCCTCGCTCGCCAGACGGAACGCGACGGTTTCCGGTC
>DRKE01000028.1 GCA_011051925.1 Deltaproteobacteria bacterium | reverse complement strand
CGAGCCAACCGACCAGCCAACGCCCCGAGCGGGTCGAAACGTCGAAACAGAGGGCCGAGGCGAAGTCGAGAAGGATCGGTCGGCCATCCCGGTCGGCCAGGATATTGCTCCGATGGCGCAGATCGAGATGGACGACCCCCCTGCGGTGCATCTCGTCGATCGATTCCTCCAGCTCCGCCAGGAAGTCGTCCGGCAGTCGATCAGCGAGGGATCGGGAGAGAAAGGTGCCCGGGCGATATTCGAGGACCAATGCGGCCTCATCCAGATGCCCCAGCAGCCGGGGCACGGCTGCCATTTCCGAAAGTCGTTCATAGGCCTTCGCCTCACGCCGCAACGACCAGGGTCCCCACCAGCGCCGGACCCAGCGTCCCCGCGGCGCGAAATCCTTGACGACGACCGGACCCGAATCGGTCTCGACGAGCAGGACGTCGGGATTGCCCGGACCCCCCTGATGGAGGACGGATCGCGTGCGTTCGGCGAGACGCCCGCGATCGAGCCCCGGCCCTGCGAGCGTCGCGATGCAGTCCTGGCCCGCCCTCATCCCGTCCCGCTCCCGCTGCGAAGCCAGAAGACGATCACGCCCAGGCAGACGGCCAGCAGGCTTCCGAGTTCGTTGTTCTCCGAGTAGCGCGACAAGCGCCAACGCGTCCGCTTCCCGGCCGATCCCGCCTCGTCGTGCCACGCCCCGAGCCTCGGCCGGAGCGCGGGAACGGCCATCCGATAGCGCACGAAGCGCTCGCCGTAACGCGCCTCGAGCCGCTCGCCTTCGCTCCGCTCCTTGCGCGGGAAATAATGGAAGGAAAACCAGGGCCAGACCACGGCGAGGACGACGATCGCCACCCCCCCGCCGAGCCAGATCGCGAAGCCCGTCGAGACCAGGATCGTGCCGAGATAGAGCGGGTGCCGGAGATGGGCATAGGGGCCGCTCGTCGTGAGTTCGGCGTTCTTCACCAGATGACCCGCGCCCCAGCTGCGCAGCCCCGCCCCGAGCGCGATCAGACCGAGCGCGAGCCCCCGCCCTTCCGGACGTGGGGGCCAGAAGACGAGGATCGTGGCACCGAGAACGTAGAGCGGGAGGAACCGTCGATTCAGGTTCTTCAGGCGGATCGGATTCCGCATCCGGCCAAGGCTACAGAGACGCCCGTCACGGAGCAATCTCGCACGCCACATCCGAAGCGGTCGATCAGTGGCGCTCGGGGGGATCGGGGTCGCCGTGCTGCACGAAGCGCCAGAGTTCCTCCCGCAATCGCTCCCGGAAGACGGGATCGGCCGGGATCGGATCGACGTCGGCGGAAAGGAAATCGAGCAGCTCGCGCCCCTCGGCGTCCCCGCCAAGTTCATCGAGGCAGAGGGTTCCCGCCAGCGCTTCGTCCATCCGCGGTTCCGGGTCCACGGGCATCGGCGCAGGGACGCCCGAATGGCTCCCCGTCCCGGACCGGTCCGACGTTCGAAACCAGTCGATCAATCCCTGCCAGACGTGTCGTCCTACCACGACGCCCCTCTCATTTCCTTCGGATCCCTTCCCTCGGACTTCCATCCATCAGGGACTTCCCATCCGGGACATCGCCGACTCTTGGCAATGCCGGTCGCCCCGGTCTGATGCGAGCGGAGCCGCCCCCTGGCCACCCGCCGCGAAGCAGACCGTCGAACGTTCTGCCCCGGTCGAGAAGAAGTGGTGCCCATCTTGAGCATGTGTCAGAAATTGCGACGGCTTCCCGCCGACCCGGACCCTGGGCGAGAAACCCCTCGGGGACACCGTCTGATGCCCCCGGATCCTGTGCAGCCGGCTCCGCGAAACGGTCGCGCTGGGGGTTCTTCAAGCTTCCGCCTCGAGTCCGAGAACCAGCAGCTCCACTAGGGAGTTGCAGGTCGTCCTCATTTCTTCGCCGAGTCTCATGCGAGCCAGCACGCCGAACAGACTCGAAAGGATGACGACGGACAACTGATCGACGGGCAGTCGGAGCTTCAGTTCACCCCGCTGGATGATCCCGTTCAGGAAACGCCCGAGCTCGTCGTTCAGCGTCGGAACATTGTGGAGGGGATCGCTCAGGTCGTAGGGCCTTCGGATATAGAGCGAGATCAGCTCGGCGTGCAGTCCGGCCTCGCCGATCCGCGCGTGTTCATCGATCAGGACCTCGTTCAATCGCAGCAGGAACGCCCGGAGACCGGGCTCCTCCGCCACGATGCGGGCCATTCGACGGACGATCCGCGCGTTGATCCGACGCGCGAGTTCGAGCATCACGTCTTCCTTGGTCGGGAAGTGGAAGTAGAAGGTCCCGCGCGCGACGCCCGCCTTCTTCGCGATCCGCTCGATCCGCGCCGCAGAAAGCCCGACCTCGCGGAATTCCCGAAGCGCCGTTTCGAAGATCCGCTCGCGGGTTTCCTCCCGTTGGCGGGCACGACTGCCGTGGGCCGCAACCGGCGGACTCGCATCCGTCGCGGGGCCGAGTCGTCCCGGGGATTCCCTCGGATCGTTCGAACCCGGATGCCCCGGCAGATGCTCCATGACTCATGGCATACGATATCCGCTGACGAACGTCAACGAATTTCTGATTCCGTCTCAGATGGGGATCAACCGCGAAGGATCCCCTCGAGACCCGGCGTCCCCGCCGAGATGGCCCGACGCATGCGGTAGAGGTTCGCCTTGACGGCATCCTCGCTCTTGCCCAGCGCCGTCGCGATCGCGCGAATCGGCTGCTGGCGCAGATGCTTCAGATGGAAGATCCGTCGCTGCAGCGGCGTCAGGTTGTTCGCGATGACGTGCTCACAGCGAACCAGCACGCGGCGGGCATCGACCGTCTCGTCCGCGCGCGGCTCCTGCGCACGGACGTCGAGCGCCCCCCCCTCTTCGAGGGGCTCGAGCCGCGGACGCGGCCGGCGGAACCGGCGATTGACCTTGTTGCGCGTCACCCCGAAGATCCAGACGAGCAGCGAAGATTCGCCCTTGAAGGAAGCCAGCGCCGTCATCAGGGTCATGAAGACCTCCTGCGTGACATCCTCCGCTTCCCCGGGATCGCGCAGGCGCTTCAATGCGAAGCGGTAGACGCGGGGGAAATAGGTCTCGTAGAGCAGATCGAAATGCTCCTGGCTCCCGGCGAGGATCTGATCCACGAGTTCGCGATCGGACTCCCAGGCCTTGGCCACACGGGTTCTCGTATTGCCGCGCTTCCGCCCGGCCGCCGGCGAAGCGCTTGCGGGCGTGCGGGATCTTCCTGCGGTCGTCTTCCCCGCGGCTTCCGGGGTCGTGGTGGTCATGCTGTCGTCGGTTCCCTGCACGATATGTGTTCCTCGATTTTCGACGAGGTCCCGCGCGGGTGGTGCCGTCTTGCACCCGATCCGGTTCCCTGCTCGTCCCGCATGGTGGGTGGCGGGTCCCTGAACTCCCGCCCCATGCAGCACGACTCACCGGACTTTGGCCCGCTCGAGACTCGCCGAGCTGTTGGCTTTTCAAAAGTCCGCCCGGTTGCCCGGGCTGGTCGAACCATGAGCAAGCTGTGTGCCATCCGCGACAGATGTGCAAAAGCCTCCCCAACCCTCTGGAATCATTGGAGCGTGACCGACATCACATCGTCCCCGTGAGAAGGACCTTTCCACGAAAAAGAGAACCGTTTTTCCCACTCCATCCCGCTCTCGCCCCGCCTTGACGCCGACCGGCCGGATTCAGACCTTCCCCGGCACGACCCACCAGCGCCCGCCCTGCCAGCGCCACTCGTCCGTCCGCTCGAGAACCGCATTCCACCAGCGCAAGGGAAGGTCGTTGCGCCCGACGAAGCGGAGCGACAACCGCAGCGAGCCGGCCGAAGCCGGCTCGATCCCGAGCAGCTCGATCCGCGTCGGCCGATCGTACCGGATGTGGGCGAGATCGAGCGCGTCGGCCAGGGCCGCATAGTAGTCGGAATAGGCGGCGACCGTCGGAAAGAACTGCCGCATGGCCGGGTCCTCGAAGGTGGCCCGGGAGTTGAAGCGGCGATGGGTGATACGCTCGTAGAAGATCTGCGAAAGCGGCATCAGGGACTCGCGGGCTTCGGGCGGCAATGCAGCCAGGGCCGTCTCCCGTTCCCGGTCGGAAAGCGATGCGCCCCATTCCGCGGTCGTCCGCGCCCCGGCACAGGCCACGACGAGGGCCAGACCCACAAGACACCCGAGCGCGGACAGGGATCCCGGCAGCGCGCCCGAGGGCCTCATTGCGATGACTCGAGCCCGGCCGCCCTCTCCCGTTCCCGGATCGCCGCCTGCGCAGCAGCCAGTCGGGCCAGGGGAACGCGGTACGGTGAGCACGAAACATAGTCGAGCCCCACCGAAGCGAAGAAGCGAACGCTCGCCGGGTCCCCTCCGTGCTCTCCACAGACGCCGAGCTTCAGATCCGGGCGCGTCTCACGACCGCGCTCCGCCCCCATGCGGACGAGCTGGCCGATCCCCTCTTCGTCGATCGACACGAAGGGATCGGAATCGATCAATCCCTCGTCCACATACTGGGGCAGGAAGTTGCCGGCATCGTCGCGCGACAACGCATACCCCATCTGGGTCAGGTCGTTGGTCCCGAAGGAGAAGAAATCCGCATGCTCGGCGATCTTGTCAGCGGTCAGCGCGGCCCGCGGCACTTCGATCATCGTTCCGATGGCGGGTCGGATCCGCGATCCGGGATTCTCGCGCCGCACTTCCGAGATCACGTCTTCCGCCATCTTGCGCAGCCTGGCCAGCTCGCGTTCGTGCGACACGAGGGGGATCATGATCTCGGGCTTGACCTTCACGCCTTCCGAGGCGACGCGACAGGCGGCCTCGGCGATCGCGCGAACCTGCATGCCATAGATCTCGGGGAACGTGATCCCGAGCCGACAGCCTCGATGCCCGAGCATCGGATTGAACTCGTGAAGCCCTTCGAGCTTGTGCCGGACATCGCCAACGGAGGTTCCGAGGGCCCCGGCCACGGCCCGGATGTCCTCGTCGTCCTGGGGAAGGAACTCGTGGAGGGGAGGATCGAGCAGCCGGATCGTCACGGGCAGCCCGTCCATCGCCCGGAAGATCCCTTCGAAATCCTGCCGCTGCATCGGCAGCAGCTTCGCGAGGGCGTTCTCGCGGGCCCGCGCATCGGACGCGAGAATCATCTCCCGCACCGCGAGGATCCGGCCCGGTTCGAAGAACATGTGCTCGGTTCGACAGAGTCCGATGCCCTCGGCGCCGAAGCGCCGGGCCACCTCGGCGTCCTGCGGCGTGTCCGCGTTCGTCCGGACCCGGATCGAGCGCAGCCGGTCGGTCCATTTCATCAGGTCCGTGAACGCGCCGCCGAGTTCCGGAACGACCGTCGACGCGGCGCCGAGCATCACCTCCCCGGTCGACCCATCGATCGTGAGCGGATCCCCTTCCTTCACGAGATGGTCGCCGATGCGCATCACGCCCTGGTCGTAGTTGATCGCGAGGGCACCGCATCCCGCGACGCAACACTTCCCCATGCCCCGTGCGACGACGGCCGCGTGCGAGGTCATTCCGCCCTTCGCCGTCAGGATGCCTTCGGCCGCGTTCATGCCGACGATGTCCTCCGGAGACGTCTCCGTTCGGACGAGAATGACCTTGGTGCCGCCCTTGGCCCTGGCTTCGGCCTCCTCCGCCGAAAAGACGACCTCGCCCACCGCCGCTCCGGGAGAAGCCGGAAGCCCCCGGGCCACGACCTCCTGGGTCCGGGATCGATCGATCGTCGGATGCAGCAGCTGATCGAGGGAATTCGCATCGATCCGCAGAACGGCCTCTTCGCGAGAGATCAACCTCTCTCGCGCCATCTCGACTGCGATCCGAACGGCGGCCGCGGCGGTCCGCTTGCCGGCACGCGTCTGCAGCATCCAGAGCGTGCCATTCTGGATCGTGAACTCGATGTCCTGCATGTCCCGATAGTGTTTCTCGAGACGCTTGTAGATCTGGACGAGCTTCTTGTAGGGCCCCGGCATCTCCTCTTCGAGGGTCGGGAGATCCCGCGTACCGGCCGATCGACTCGATTCATTGATCGGCTGCGGCGTCCGGATGCCCGCGACGACATCTTCTCCCTGGGCGTTCTTCAGGTACTCGCCGTAGAAATTCCGTTCCCCCGTCGAGGGATTCCGCGTGAAGGCCACGCCCGTGGCGCACGTATCCCCCATGTTCCCAAAGACCATCGACTGGACGTTGACCGCCGTTCCCCAATCGTCAGGGATATCGTTGATGCGCCGATAGGCGACCGCGCGCTGGTTCTCCCAGGAGCTGAAGACCGCCCCGATCGCGCCCCAAAGCTGCTCTCGCGGGTCCTGGGGAAAGGGCCGCCCCGTCACCTCCTCGACGATCTCGAGATAGCCGGCGACGACCCGGCGGAGATCCGCCCCCGAGAGCTCCGTATCGAGCCGGACGCCCGCCGCTTCCTTTTCGGCATCGAGACGCTGCTCGAAGCGATCGTGGGGGATCCCGAGGACGACGTCCCCATACATCTGGATGAAGCGCCGGTAGCTGTCGAAAGCGAAGCGATCGTCCGCCATGGCCGCCAGTCCCTGGACGGTCTCGTCGTTGAGCCCGAGGTTCAGGACCGTGTCCATCATGCCCGGCATCGAGGCTCGCGCACCCGACCGGATCGATACGAGGAGGGGTTTCTCCGGGTCGCCGAAGCGGAGGTTCATCAGCTTCTCGACATTCGCGAGCGCCGTCAACACGTCGGCCTTGACTTCGACCGGAAGACGCTGGTTTCGCTGATTGAACTCGAGACAGACCTGCGTGGAGATCGTGAAACCAGGGGGGACGGGAATGCCGATCGAGGTCATCTCGGCCAGGTTCGCGCCCTTCCCACCGAGCAGGTCCTTCATTTCGGCGTGGCCGTCGGCCCGGCCACCGCCGAAGAAGAAGACCCGACGCTGACTCGACGCCTTCGATCCCGAAGCGGCCGCGGATCTTTTCGAGCCGCGAGCGCTCGCCTTCTTCTTCACGGCCTTCTTCGCAGCCTTCCTCGAGGCTTTCCCGCCGGCCTTTCCAGCGGCCTTCGCCGCTTTCCGAGCGACCTTTGCCGCGCCCTTCCCGCCCGACTTCTTCTTCACGGCCTTCTTTTCCGAGGACGTCTTCGACGTCGTCCGCGCTCCGGCCTTTCGCGTCGCCTTCGAACCGGTCGCCGTTCCGCCTCGTGAAGACCGGCTCCTTCCGGTCGTCGCGCCACTCCGCTTGCGAGCGCTCATCGATCGTCCTCCAGGAGGTCGCGCAGATAGCGCTCCAGCCCCTCGATCGGAATCCGCTTCTGGTCCATGGTATCCCGCTCCCTCACCGTGACATGTCCATCGTCACCGGATTCGAAGTCAACCGTGATGCAATAGGGCGTGCCCGCTTCGTCCTGGCGACGATATCGGCGTCCGATGTTTCCCGCGTCGTCGTAGAAGACGTTGAAATGCCTGCGGAGTTCCCGTTGGATCGCCCGGGCCGGCTCCGCGAGCTTCTTCGACAGCGGCAACACCGCCGCCTTGATCGGGGCGAGCGCCGGGTGGAAGCCCAGGACCGTCCGCTCTTCTCCGTTCTCGAGGGTTTCCTGTCGGTAGGCCGCGACGAGCAGGGCGAGGGTCGTGCGATCGATCCCGACCGAGGTTTCGATCACGCAGGGCGTGAATCGCTCCTTCGTCCGCTCGTCGGTCACGGCGAGCTCCTTGCCCGAATACTCGCTATGCCGGCTGAGATCCCAATCACCCCGGTCGTGGACGCCTTCGATCTCCTGCCAGCCGAAGGGAAAGAGGAACTCGATGTCGTCCGCCGCACGCGCGTAGTGGGCCAGTTCATCGGGCGCATGAGGCCGCGTTCGCAGCAGGTCTTCGGCGAAACCGAGATCCCGGTGGAATTGCAGTCGCTGCTCGCGCCAATGGGCGAACCATTCTCCGCTCTCGCTCGGATGACAGAAGAACTCCATCTCGGCCTGCTCGAATTCCCGGGAGCGGAACGTGAAGTTGCGCGGCGTGATCTCGTTCCGGAAGGCCTTGCCGATCTGGGCGATGCCGAAGGGCACTTTCTGCCGAGCGGCCTCGCGAACCCGCTTGAAGCCCGTGAAGATCGGCTGGCAGGTCTCTGGCCGCAGGTAGGCGGTCGTCGCTTCATCGACGGAGGCCCCGAGTTCGGTTCGCAACATCAGGTTGAACTCGCGCGCCTCGGTCAGGTCGCATTCCGCGACCGCGCGTTTCTTCGGCGCTTCGGGACATCGCTCTCCCTCGATCTGATCCGCCCGGAAGCGCCGCTTGCAGGTCCGGCAATCGACCATCGGATCACTGAAGCCCTCGACGTGCCCGCTCGCCTCCCAGGTTCTCGGATGGGAGATGATCGCGCTGTCGATCCCGACCACGTCGTCCCGCTCGCGCACCATCCGACGCCACCAGAACGCCTTCAGATTGTTCTTCAATTCGACGCCGAGCGGTCCGTAGTCCCAGAACCCGGCGATCCCGCCATAGATCTCGCTGGCCGGATAGATGAAGCCGCGTGCGGCGCAGAGCGCGACGAGGGTCTCCATCGCGAGCGGGTGACGTTCGCGATCGGAATCGTCGTCGCGTGCGGGGGTCTCGGAATCGGGATCGGCCATGCGTTTCAGGACCCTGGATCGGAAGACTCTGGAAGGGGGTTTCCGATCCTTCCATGCTCTCCCCTCGTCCCGGATGGCACCCTGAAACGGAGAGCGAAGAGCGATTGACGAGACGACCACGGGCCGTCAGGGCGGCCGAGTATCCCCCATCCGGGTCCCCAGGGTCAAGCCAGGCCCGGCGGGCCTCCGAGGTGGTTTCCGGCCGGTTCCCCCTCCCCCGGATCGGGTCTTGGGAAGGGCAGGACTTCATCCAGGAAGCGCTCACTCCGGAGTTCGAGCCCGACGTGGTAGCGCTGGAAGCGGAACACGAGCCGAGCGGCGGCTTCGAGCGCACGCCCCCCCAACTCGATGTCGACGAGTCCCGCGGAAGCGATCTCGAGCCCCTTTTCGAGGATGCGCAGCGTTCCCCATTCGATCGGGATCAGGCCTTCGAGCGGTGCCGCACAGACCGAACAGACGATGCCGCCATCGGCCACGTGGAAACCCACGCGATGATCGGGAGCGATGTCCGCGGCCGGAACCCGTCCGCAGCGGACACACCGACCGAGTTCCGGACGTTGGCCCAGCGCGTCGAAGCCGCGCAATTCGAGCAGGAGTCTCAGGGTCGGACCGGGTCGCGCCTGCTCGAGCAGCACCAGGCTCTCGGCCGCATAGGAAAAGAGACGTTCCGCCTCCGGGCCCTCGATGCCCTCGGGCGAGAGCCGATCCAGCATCTCCACCAGGAAACTCGCCAGGGCATAACGCGCCGGATGGGATCGGACGCCCAGGAAGGGATCCAGCAGCCGGGCCCGTTCGAGGAAGGCCATCGTTGCACGCGGTGTCGAACGACCTTCGATCGCGAGGTGGTTGAAGACGTCGAGCGTTCCGGGGAAGCGCCGATGACTCCGCCGGGCTCCCTTCGCCATCGCCGTGAGACGTCCTGAATCCGAGGTCAGGAGATGGACGACCCGGTCGGACTCACCGAAATCGACCGATCGGAGGAGAATGGCTTCGCATTGCACGACCGCCATGGGATCGCGTCAGGGCCCCGTCGCGATGCGTGCAGCGGACGGGTCCGGGGACTCGCCGGCCCCCTCTCCTCGGGCCCCCTCTCCTCGGGAAAGGGGCATGATCGTACCCGTCGGATCGAGACGCACGCCCCCCGCCTCGGCGAGCGCCCGCACGGGATCCTGCCAGAGAACGACCTCCCGGGAAGCCGACCGCGAGGCCGTGCCGAGCAGG
>DRKE01000027.1 GCA_011051925.1 Deltaproteobacteria bacterium | reverse complement strand
TGCCCCTCCTCTTCGCGCACGCGGACGACCGGAGGCGCCGGCATCGACAGGCGACAGACCCCGGTCGTGTTCTCACGCAGCCCTTCGAGAAAGGCAATCCGTCCGGGCAGCCGCCGCTTCGCTTCGAGCCCGATCCGGGCTTTCAGCAGCGAGATGGGCGAATCGTCGCCGTATTGCCTGCGGGCCTCCTCTTCGATGGCCGTTTCGGACAAGGGCTCGAAACTCCCCTCGTTCCGCTTCATCAGCTCGGCCACGCTGATGCCCTGCGACCGGGCCATCCGGCTGAGAAGGAGGGGATTCGAGTGGTCGATCTCGAACTGCCGGCAGGTCGATTGGACGATCTCCGCACGACGTCGATAGAGCGGGAAGGAGGCGAACGCCTCGACTTCCGATCGGGTGATCGGCCGATCGAAGCAATCCGCGACGACCGGGGGCAGAAGGGGCTCCGAATCCGGCTCGTCCGAAACGGCGTCGAGATGAAGACGCCAGTGCCCCGCCAGCTCCGCATCGACACGTCGAGCGATCTCGTCTCGATAGCGGGTCACGCGAAGTCGATGACCCACCAGGTCCGGGTCGACATCGATTCCCGCGAAGACCTCCGGATGTTCCTCGACATGCGCTCCGATCTCTTCGGGGCCCGGACGGGCTTCCACCCAACGTTCGGCCCGCCATCCATCGGGGTCGAGTCGCGCCTTTCCAGCGAGCCGATCGATAGCGCGCTCCGCGCAGATCCCGTGGGCCGACGCGCGGACGATCTCCTCCATTTCCCGCCAGAGCGCGCGAATCGAACCCTCGAGTGCGGCGTCGACTTCCTCCAGACGCACGGGCTCACCGTTGAGCGTGCCGACGACCTCTTCCGATCCGAAGGCGCGAACCGCCTCGAACGGGAAGACCAACAGGAGGACGAGAACGAGGGCCCCTCGGACGAACCCCCGGAGCGGACCGGGGAGGCAACGCTCTCCACGCCTCGAACGGCTGCGAGAACCGCGGAGGCCGGGTCGATCCGATCTACGGGGACGGTGATGTCGCATCGACCCTCCACTCCCCGTCTCGGAGACGTTCCACGCTCCCGGGCTGCGTGATTCCCAGTCGACGGGCCGTCTCGTCGAGGAAGCGCTTGCGTTCCTCCCCCTCGGCGATCGGCACGATCTCCCCCGGCCGCCGGGCGCGTTTCTCGGAATCTTCGAGGGTTTCGAGCAGTTCACCGACGCCCATGCCGGTCAGATCGATCAGCTCTTCCTGCGTCCGATGAAGCGCCTCGGGCGATCCCCCCGAACTGCGCAGTTCGCGAAATCGCATCAACAGATCGAGGGCCCCGCGACTCTGGTCCTCTGCGAGACGACCCTCGAGGCGCGCCCGCTCGAGCCGTTCCGCGAGCCGACTCCGCACCCAGGCCTCGCGCTCCCCGGGGCCCGTGAGGCGACGCCCTTCCGGAGTCAGGATCACCTCGACCGGATCCGGACATTCGGCCGGGAGCGTCGGACATTCGAGGACGTCGCCACGAGCCCCGGGCGGATTCTTCCCCGGCCCGGCCTCGAGAAGGGCCAATCGCTCCGACAGACGCCGGTTCAGGGAGATCGCTTCCTCGAGACGCTGTCGTCCCCGCTCGATCTCGAAACGGAGGCGGACGATCATCGTCACGCCCGCGATCGACGCGAGAGCGATGACCAGAGCGACGACGATCGACTTCGATGGCATCCTGCCCGGAACGCTAGGTCGGGCTCCTTCGCGATGTCAACGCGATGGTGAAGCCGAATCCCCGGGGACGAGACCATCGGACAGGAAATGACTTCGCTGGGCTTCGATCGCCCGGGCAAGTCGCTGCGCCTCCTCCCGGGAAAACGACGACAGACGCTCTTCCAGGCTCTTCAGATCGGGCGGCGCCCCGATCACGCCGGTGATCTCGCCCAGGCGTTTCATGTTTTCGAAACTCTCGTGCGCGTTCGCCCGGGCAACCGGCCGACAGGTCGACTCGTAACCGTCGAGAAGCGTCTCGGGCGCCGTTCCCGAAACGACCCCGGCCAGTCGGTCGACGAGATCCGCAGCCTCCTGGATGCCCGTATTCAACCCCAGGCCTCCGGTCGGGGGAAAGCGATGGGCGGCATCCCCGACCAGGAAGACGCGGCCTTCCCGGTAACGCTCCGCGACCTGTACATGGGGAGACCACTCGTCGATCGAGAGGATCCGGGGCGTGACGGGGACACCGAGTGCCGCCGCGAGACGCGCCGGGATCGCCTCCCGCTCGGCCCTTTCCCCGTCCCCGTCGCGCGTCCCCTGCATCGGCATCATGAAGACGTGGGAGGCCCCGGGATCATGGACGATCAGCGTACCGGGAGACTCGGGGTTCATGATCCACAGGATCGGACCGGGCCGATCCCGTATCCAGGGAGTGAGATCGGCCTCGAAGTGGATCATCGCGAACCGGGCCAGGGGACCCGGCCCCTCCATCGGAATGCCGAGACGTCGCCGGGTGGGGCTGCCCGCACCGTCCGCCGCGACCACCCAGGACGCTTCGACGAACGACTCCGTTCCCTCTTCGAGCCGGATCCGCGCCGTCACGCAGTCGTCGCCCTGATCGAGCCCGAGCCATTCGGCCCCGCGCAGGATCCGGGCCTCGGGAAGGGTCTCGACATGTCGAAGCAGGATCGGCTCGAGCACGTTCTGCGCGCAGTTGGTCCAGGGCTCGGGTCCGCGGACACCGGTCTCGGGATCGACCGGTCGCAGGTCGAGCCTTCCGATCTCCTTTCCGTCCAGCGTGGTGACCCAGGTGATGAAATCGAGGGGCAAGGGCGACCGCGCCCGTCGAACTGCCTCTCCCACGCCCAGGCGATCGAGGATCTCCATCGGCCGCTTGCGAAGCACGTGCGCCGCCGGGGCGCATTGGGCCTCCCGCCGACGTTCCACGACGCAATTCCGGATCCCTCGCTGGGCGAGCAGTCCCGACACGACCAGCCCGACGGGTCCGCCGCCGATCACGAGGACCGGCGTTCGATCCTTCAGGTCTTCGTCTTTCGACCGCGTCCTCATCGCGTCCCCCATCCCCTCCATGTGGACCGTCGGCTTCCGGTCATGCCCCCGGGTCCCGCTTCGTCTCCGCCGGAAAGAGCGCCTCCCCGAAACGATCCTCGAAAGCGACCTGCTCGACGGGCCGTCGGGCGATCGGGCCATGGCCCCCCCCCACCGGCCAGCCGATCGGCACGAACGCGTGGGTCGCCCAGGGTTCGGGAATCTCGAGCAGCTCCCGGACCTCCTTCTCGCGCGCGCATAACAAGGTCGTCAGGACGCATCCCAGCCCTTCCGCCCGGCACGCGAGCAGGAGGTTCTCGACCGCCGGATAGAGCGATGCGCCACCGACCACCGAGGGTCGACCGAGTTCCCCATCCGTGATGAAGACGGCCTCGGGATGGAAACAGAAGACGTTGATGACGGGGATCTCGCCCATGTGTCCGGCGAGATGGTCGCCCGAGGCGATCGTCCGCTCGGCCTTCTCGCGCATCGCGGCGGGGAGCGCTTCGAGGAGCCCACGACGGCCCGCCGCGTATTCCCTCCACAAGGGCCGATAGAGCTCGGCGAGCGCCTGTTTCTTCTCCGGATTCCGGACGGCGATCACGTGCCACGGCTGGCGATTGCCGCCGGAAGGGGCCCAGGTCGCCGCGCGCAGGACGCGGCGCAAGACGTCTTCCGGGATCGGATCGGGCCGGAGTCGCCGAACGGCGCGGGTCGTGCTCGCCGCCTCGTAGAGATCGATTCCCGCAAGGTCCGGTCGGACCATCGGGGCCGGCGCGGGAAGATCGATCGACGGCGCGGGAGGTCGGAAGCTTTCGAGCAGCCCCGACACCATCTGATAGAACCCGACCTGGGTCACGACTTCGACGAGCGCCCGCTCGCCCAGCGCGGCCTTCGCGCGGGCGAAGGTCGGATCGGAGAGCCGGCGACGGCTGACGAGTTCGCTCGCGACGTCATGGGCCGCCTGGCAGGCCGGATCCTCGAGAGCCGGCCGTCGTCCGCGCCCGATCGCTTCGATGACCGCCTCGGGGACGCCTGCACGACGCGCCGCGATGCCATGGACGGCCCATTCGAAGCCGGCGCCCCAGGCCCGCGCGACGACCAGGACGGCGATCTCGCGGGCGTCGGCGGGAAGAACCGTGTCGGTCCGGAGGGCCATTCCGGCCCGCTCGAGATGCTCGCCGACGACCGGTGTGCGCAGCCATGCGTCGAAGGGCCCGGTCAAGGTCCCATCCTCCCGCAGGACGATCCTGCGCACGGCGCCCTGTCCGCGAGGACTCGCGAGAACGGCCTCGTAGAGCCGCCGCGCTCCGCGGTCCAGTTCGTCCGGTCGAAGCGGAGCGATCCGCGCCTCGCCTTCGCTCATTGGTAGAGATCCCGCTGCAGGATCTGATCCTCGGGGATGCCGGCCTGGAAGCGTTCGACCATGGATTCCGGATCGAACTGGAAGCCGAAGAAGTTCTCGTCGAAGGCGCCGGTCGCGAACCAGGCATCCATCTCCTCGCGTGTCTTGTAGTTGTCGACCGCGAGCTCGCATTCGTTGCCGTCCGGATCGAGGTAGTAGAGGGAGGTCGTGAAGCCGTGGTTGACACAAAGATGCGGCAGTATGCCCTCCTTCTTGAGGCGGAGATAGGCGTTCACGAGGTCTTCGAGACGGTCGACGGCGAAGGCGAAGTGGACGACGCCCGCCGCTTTGGGATCCCGGGGCCGGGCGTTCGGATCGCGGCCGATCATCACCCGATGATGCTCTTCGTCATAGGTCAGGAAGCAGACGACGTCGTTCTCGAACATCGGCTTCGCCGACAACACCGTCTTGTACCACGCCGTCATCTCTTCGAAACGGGGCGTCTTCAGCACGAGATGGGAAAGGCGCGACGGGCGAAGATGGGCGGGAGCGGGCTCGGGGAGATGGGCGGTTGCCATATGCGTTCCTCCATTCGGATCAGGGCCAAACTATCGGCTTGATTTTCGCTTGTCAACCGAATAAAATCCTTTCATGCCCGCCGCCAAGGCCGCCACGGCCGCGCCCCATGCCCGCGCCCGTCAACGGGAGGCCACCCGTGAACGGATCGTGGCCGCCGCCATCGACACCTTCGCCGAAAAGGGGTTTCGCGGCGCCAGCACCCGGGAGATCGCCCGCCGCGCGGGAACCAACCAGGGGCTGATCACCTACCACTTCCGTTCGAAGGACGCGCTCTGGCGCGCGGCCGTCGATACGATCTTCGGCTGGCTCGAATCCGAATGGTCGGCCTCGCCTTCCGGGCTCGATCCCCGTGAAACGGCACGCGAGGCGATCCGGTCCTGGGTCCGCTTCGCGGCCGCCCACCCCGAACTCCTCCGTTTCATGGTGAACGAGGGCCGCGAATCGGACGAGCGCATGCGTTGGCTGGTCGAGACCCACATCAGACCGCGCTATGCGGACCTCGCCTCACGGACGAACGAGATCGCCGGGTTGCCCGAAGCCCTGCTGCCCCATTTCTTCTATGCGCTCGTCGGAGCCGGCTCGCTGATCTTCTCGGTCGCCCCCGAATGTCGTCGACTGACCGGGCTCGATCCGACCCGCGAAGAGGCGATCGAGACCCATGCCGAGTTCGTCGCCCGCCTGATCCTTCCCTGACGGATCGGGTCGGGCCCAGGGCGGATCCGCGACGTAACATGGGAAGCGCGGCAGGTGCCGCGTGCGTTCCTCTCCTCGCAACCGCCCGACGGGATTCCATGAAGCTCGAATTGACCTATGACATGCGCGCACCGGATTTCGGGTCGTCGGCCCGGGAACTCTACCGGGTCGCCCTCGACCAGGCGGCCTGGGCCGACGATCTCGGCTTCGATACGATCGGACTCGGCGAACATCATTGTTCACCCGACGGATACAATCCATCACCGCTGATTCTCGCCGCCGCCATGGGAGCACGCACGCGACGGATCGCGCTGCGCACCTCCGTCCTGCTCGCGCCCCTCTACGATCCGATCAAGCTGGCCGAAGACGCAGCGGTCACCCAGCTCGCGACCGATGGCCGCCTCATCCTCGGCCTCGGCGGGGGCTACCGGCCCGTCGAGTTCGAGAGTTTCGGGCGCAGGCTCGAGGATCGCTGGCGGTCGGTCGGCGAAACGATCTCGCTCCTCCGCGTCGCCTGGAGCGGGGAGCCCTTCGAATGGCAGGGCCGTCGCTGCCGGGTCACGCCGAAGCCCGATCCGCCCCCGCCGATCCTGCTCGGCGGCGGTTCCCCGGCTGCCGCCCGCCGTGCGGCACGCATCGCCGATGGCTGGTTTCCTCCCCTCGATCCGCGACTCTGGCCCCCCTACCGCGAAGAATGCCTGAAGCTCGGCAAGCCCGATCCCGGCGAATACGCGACGCCCTCCCCCGTCTTCCTCTGGATCTCGAAGGACCCCGAGCGTGCCTGGGAGCGACTCATGCCCCATGTCCTCCACCAGCTCCGGTCCTACAGCGAATGGACGCAAGAAGCCTTCGGCCGACCCGCCGGCCCCTACGCGGACGCGATCACTGCGGAGACCGTCCAGCGCAGCTCCGCCTATCGCGTCCTGACGCCGGAGGGCGCACTCGAACTCGCGGAAGCGCTCGGCGACCACAGCGTCTTCTTCCTGAATCCCCTCCTGTCGGGCATCGACCCCGAGACCTCCTGGGAGATGCTCCGGCTCTACGAGCGCGAGGTGCATCCGCACCTCCGACCGCGAGCGGGACGCGAGAAGGCCCACGCTGCCCCGAATCCGCAGGATCCACTCGATTGACAGCCCCATCGCGGCTGCGGTAATACCTCTCTTTCCGAATTACCGTCGAACGAATTCCGCCCCGACCGAGGGAAACCGCGCGACACGGGACGCGTAACGGGAGAAGCCCATGGGCGAAGTCCGGATCGAAACCAGCGAAGGCATCCTGACGGCGACGCTCGCCGACGTCGAAAACCGCAACGCGCTGGGCGCTCACATCCTGAACGGCCTGCACGAGGCGATCACCCGCGCGAACGACGACGACGGGATCCGGGCCGTCATGATCACGAACGAGGGTTCGACCTTCTGTGCCGGAGCGAACCTCAAGGTCCAGTCCGGTGCGGGCCGGGACGAACCCGCGAAACTCTCCTTCGACGAGCTGCTGCGCCAGATCCGCCAATCGCCCACCCCCATCGTCGGAAAGATCCGCGGCCATGTCGTCGGAGGCGGGGTCGGACTGGCCGCGGCCCTCGACATCTCGATCGCCCGGGAGGACGTGAAATTCGGTTTCACCGAGGTCCGCCTCGGCGTCGTGCCCGCCATCATCTCGGTCGTCTGCCTGCCGAAGATGCGCCGGGGCGAGGCGCTGGAAGCGTTCCTGCGCGGCAACCGCTTCCCGGCGACCCGCGCAGCGGAACTCGGGTTGATCAACCGCGCCGTGGCCGACGACGCACTCGATGCGGCGGTCGACGGAGTGCTGGACGATCTGCGGCTCGGGGGCCCCCAGGCCCTGGGGCTCGCGAAGCGCCTCGTCTACGAGGTCCCCGCGATGGACGAAAAGGAAGCCTTCGCCTGGACGACGGAGCTGTCACAGCGCCTCTTCCGGAGCGAGGAAGCCGCGGCCGGGATGAAGGCCTTCCTGAAGCGGGAAAAGCCGCCCTGGGCGGCTGGCGGCGGGGACTGAACCTGCGAGCGGAACCGGGGAGCCGGAGAAAGGAAGCGTGCGACATGACGAGCGGGGTCGCGCAGCCCGAAGACGGCGAAGCCGGCAAGGCCGGGCCAGGGAACGAACCTCGACCCGTCCGGTTCACGATCGACGGATCCCTCCAGCTCGTAGGAGATGCCTGGGGCGACCCGGCCCATCCCTGTGTCGTCCTGCTCCACGGCGGCGGCCAGACCCGACACGCCTGGGCCGGTACGGCCGTGAGCCTCGCGGCCGCGGGGTGGCACGCGATGGCGATCGACCAGCGCGGACATGGCGAGAGCGACTGGGCAAGCGACGGGAACTACGATCGCACGCGTTATGCGGACGACGTGATCGAGATCGCGCAAGCCCTTCCCTCGCCGCCGGTTCTCGTGGGCGCCTCCCTCGGCGGGATCGCTTCGTTGATGGCGATCCATCGCGCGTCCCGTCCCATCGCCCGCGCGCTGGTCCTGGTCGACATCGCGACGCGGATGGAACCCGAGGGTCTCGACCGCATCTTCACCTTCATGCAGGCCGCCCCGGACGGCTTCGCGAGCCTCGAGGAAGCCGCCGACGCCATCGCCGCCTACAATCCCCACCGCCCGCGCCCGAGCGATCTTCGCGGCCTCGAGAAGAACCTCCGTCGCGGCGCGGACGGCCGCTGGCGATGGCATTGGGATCCCCGCTTTCTCGAACAGAAGATCCCCGCGGAACCGCCGCAACAGTGGAGCGCCCTCGACGATGCCGCCCGATCCCTCGACCTGCCGACCCTCCTCGTTCGGGGGCGCATGAGCGACATCCTGAGCGAAGAGGGCGCCCGGGTCTTTCTCGAACAGGTTCCCCACGCGAAATTCGCCGACATCTCGAATGCGGGCCACATGGTGGCCGGCGATCGCAACGATCTCTTCACGAACGCCGTGCTCGAGTTCCTTCTGGAGCTCGAAGGGGCCGCATGATCCTCGCGCCGACCCCCACGGCGACGAGCAGCAGAGACAGCATCACGACCATTCCCCACGAGAACGACGGAATGGCGGGCGCCACCGAAAGATCGGCGATCTCGACGATCCGCTGGTAGACCGCATCCGCCCCCACCTGGCTCCCGACGACGAGATGGGGAGCGTTCGGCCGATCGAAGGTCTTCCGCTCGGCCACGATCTTCTGCCAATAGTCCGAAGCGGAGGCGTCGATCCAGGGATTGAACGCATCGGCCGTTCCGACGAGGACCGAGACGATCAGACCCGGGTAGCTCGCGTCCGCATCGGGCCCCAGGGTCGAACGACACTCGTAGCTGGGATCGGACTCGACGTGATCGACGCAATAGGTTCCGCCGAGATCTCCCCAATTCCACCCGTCGACGTTCTGCTGGACCGCGAGCGTGCCGTACATGGGCGACGCCGGTTCGGTACACACTGCCCGCAGATCGCTCCAGAAGGGTCCGCCTCCGAAGACGACGCCGTCGAGGACCTCGTCCAGACGATGATAGGCGAGCGCATTGGCGCCCATCATGGCGCCACCGCTGTTGCCATGATGCCCGAGCACCCCCTCCGCGATGCCCTGGGCCACGAGATATTCGAGCAGATCCGCGTAGACGGCGGCGATGTTGACGAAGCCGTTGCGCGGCGGCGCCGCCGTTCCCGCACCGAGGAACCTGAGATCGACGGTCCGAATCCGCTCGTTCGCGTCGAGATCGTCCTGGACCTGCTGCGCGAAGACCGACTCCTCGCGCATGAAGGCCAGGCTGGCCCCGCCCACCAGCCAGGTGAAGGTCGCACGGGCGGATTGCCCGACACGATTCCATCGAACGTCGATGTCGTAGAGAGCGCCGTTGTCATTGGCACTCGAGCGCACGCCGAGGCATTGCCATCCCGCGAAGAGCGGATCCGTACAGGGCGCCGCGGGGCTGAGCACCGAGATCGTCGTCACTCCGTCCGTCGGGGAGCCGCGG
>DRKE01000026.1 GCA_011051925.1 Deltaproteobacteria bacterium | reverse complement strand
GCCCCGTCTGACTCGAGATCTCAGGACTTCACGAGCGGCGTCGCAGCGACTGTGTCGCGGACGTGACCAGGAACCGACCTCGATCCGATCCGATCAAGGCGAAAAGCGCCCGGCCCGGCGGACTCGTGAGATATCCGGGCTAGACCCGATTCGTCGTGGGCGTCGGCGGCTTCCGCCGCCAGTTCTGCCGACTCCGCCTGGCCAAGGCCGAGCGCTCGAAGTCCGCGTCGAGTCGCCTGTCGGGGCGCGTCGGGACCGGCTCTCCCTTCGACGATCCTTCGGATCGTCATGACGATCAGACCGGTGACCTGATCCAGGGTCGCGTCGTCCGCCCCGGTCTCGAAGCGACCCAGGGCGTAGCCTTCTTCCAGATCCTCGCGGAGGTAGCGGCTGAGATCGATTCCCGAGCCGGGCCGGCCCGCCAGGCGGAGCATCACGCGCGCCCAGGTGTCGTCCTCGATCGCATGTTGCAGGACGCGCGTGGTGGCCAGGGCGAAGCGACGCGCCGGATCTTCGACGCCTTCCATGGCGGCAGCCGCGGCCAGGGAGAGCGCCGATTGCTCGGCGAGCACTTCCATCAGATCGTCGCGATCGACGAAATAGTTGTAGAACGTGCCGTTCGAGACCCCGGCTTCCGCGACCACGTCGCTCACCGTGAGCCCCTGTCCCTTCTCCGCGAGCACGCGCAGGCCGGCCGCAATCAGCTGCCGCCGCGTTCGCTCCTTCTTGCGGTAGCCCCGCGTTCGGGGCGCCGGGGACTCGTTCTTCACGAGGGGCAGCGTAGCACAGAATATGAGGATCTATTCAATATTGACAATACTCCCAATTAATGTTTGACTGCCCCTGGGTCCGCCCGACGGGCGCGAGGGGATCGTGGCCTCGCCACGACGTCCGGCAGCCCCGCACCCGGTCCGCGCGAGAACGGCGCGCGGCTCTTCGAGGAGGAGAACCCGTGCAGAACGAAGTGAAGGGCCCGTAGCGATGGACCTCGGAATCCGGAATCGGAAGGCGATCGTGTGCGCATCGAGCCGCGGCCTCGGCCGCGCCTGCGCGGAGGCCCTGGCGCGCGAGGGGGTGCACGTGACACTGAACGCGCGCCAGTCGGGGCCGCTCAGGGATGCGGCCGAGACGATCGCAGCGGAACACGCAGTCGAGGTGAAGGGCATCCCCGGCGACATCGGGGAAGAAGCGACGCGGCAGGCGCTGCTCGACGCGTGCCCCGAGCCCGACATTCTCGTCAACAACAACGGGGGGCCCCCGCCCGGGCGGTTCGCCGACTGGGACCACGACGCGTGGATCGGTGCGCTGGACGCGAACATGCTCGCGCCGCTCGCCATGATCCGCGCGGTGCTGGGCGGGATGTGCGATCGGGGCTTCGGTCGCATCGTCAACATCACATCGGCGATGGTGAAGACGCCGCTCTCGCCGATGGGGCTTTCGACTGGAGCGCGAACGGGCCTCACGTCGGTATGCAAGGCGCTCTCGCGGGACGTCGCCCACGCGAACGTCACGATCAACAATCTTCTGCCCGAGCGGATCGATACTGCCCGCCAGCGCGGAATGGCCCAAGTCCATGCGAAGCTCGCCAGGATCTCGATCGAAGAGGCCTACGACGCGATGAAGGCTTCGATCGCCGCGGGCCGCCTCGGCCGACCCGAAGAGGTCGGCGACGCCTGTGCGTTCCTCTGCAGCGCCCAGTCCGGATTCATCTCCGGTCAGAACCTCCAGCTCGACGGCGCGAGCTACGCCGGGCTGATCTAGGAGTCCCGATGTCGCGAATCGAAGTCCCCTTTCTCGTCGTCGGTGCCGGCCCGGTCGGCCTGATCCAGGCCGTCCTGCTCGCGCGTCTCGGGCGCGAAGCCCTCGTCGTCGAGCGCCGCGCGGGGCCGCAGGCGGCTCCGGCTGCACACGTGGTGAACGCCCGCACCTTCGAGATCTGCCGGCAGGCGGGGCTCGACATGCAGGCCATCGACGCCATCTGCAAGAAGCCCGAGGACGCCGGATACGTGCGCTTCGTGACCCGACTTTCGGGCGAGGAGATCGGCCATCTCCCCTTCGAACGGCAGGGCGAGGAGTGCCTTCGCTTCACACCGACGCCCCTTCGCAACCTTTCCCAGCATCGCTTCGAGCCTCTCCTTGCCGAAGCCGTCGCGAAACGGCCCGGCGTGGACCTTCGATACGGCTGGCAATGGGAGCGCAGCGAGCAGGCCGACGACGGGGTCACCTCCATCGTGCGGGATCTCGATACCGACGAGACGGTCGAGGTCCGCAGTCGCTACGTGATCGCCGCCGATGGCGCGAGCAGCCGCGTCCGGAGCTCTCTCGGAATCGGGATGCAGGGGCCTCCGCGAATCCAGAGCTTCCTGATGATCCACTTCGGGGCGAACCTGCGCGAGATGGTCCGCGATCGACCCGGCGTCCTGCATTTCGTGATGGATCCCGACGCGGGCGGCGCCTTCATCGCGCACGACATCGACCGCGAGTGGGTGTACATGCACGAATTCGATCCGGACGAGGAATCCGAGGTGGACTACGACGACGATCGGTGTCGACGGCTCGTACAGCGTGCGATCGGGGAGGAGGTGCCGATGGAGATCCTTCACGCCGGTACCTGGCACATGAGCTCCCAGGTCGCCGATGACATGGGGAAGGGACGCATCTTCCTCGCCGGGGACGCGGCGCATCGTTTTCCGCCGACGGGGGGGCTCGGACTCAACACGGGCTTCCAGGACGCGCACAATCTGGCCTGGAAGCTCTGCGCGAGCCTCGACGGATGGGCAGGGCGCTCGCTGCTCGAGACCTACGCCGAAGAGCGCCTCTCGGTCGCGTGGGAGAACACGCAACAGAGCCTCAAGAACGCGTTGAAGCTGGCGCAGGTTCCACAGGCGCTCGGGACCGATGTCGATCCGACGAGTGCCCGCATGAACGCGTCGCTTCACGACCCGGAAAAGCGCGACGAGGTCGTCGCTGCGATCGAGGCACAGGCGGAGCACTTCGACATGCTCGGCCTTCAGCTCGGCTACATCTACGCAGACGGCGCCCTGGTGCCGGAAGGCGAGCCTCCGCCG
>DRKE01000025.1 GCA_011051925.1 Deltaproteobacteria bacterium | reverse complement strand
GCGAAAGACCGCGGGGCTGCCGACCGTAGAGCGCGGCGTAGCGCATGATGAAGTTCTCGACCAGGACCGGAACCTCTTCACGCCGCTCGCGCAGGGGCGGAATCTCGATCGCCACCACGTTCAAGCGGAAGAAGAGGTCTTCGCGGAAGGTGCCCTCGGAGACCATCTCGACCAGGGATCGATTCGTGGCACAGACGACGCGGACGTCGACGTGGACCTCGCGGTTTCCGCCGAGGCGCGTGAACTCGGCGTCCTGAAGGACCTGGAGGAGCTTCGCCTGCAAGGAAGGAGACATCTCGCCGATCTCGTCCAGAAAGATCGTCCCACCGTCGGCCTGTTCGAATTTCCCCTGCTTCCGCCCGTTCGCACCCGTGAAGGCCCCCTTCTCGTAGCCGAAGAGTTCGCTCTCGAGCAGCTCCGTCGGCAGGGCCGCACAATTCACCTTGACGAAAGGCTTGTTCGCGCGGGACGAAACGGCGTGGACCTCGCGAGCGACCACCTCCTTTCCGACCCCGCTCTCGCCCTGGATGAGGACGGTGACGTCCGTGTCACCGATCTGCTCGATCACCGACCGGATCTCGCGCATCGCAGCGCTGACCCAGACCGTCTGCCCGGGTCCTGCCGATGCGCTCCGGACGTGCCCGGACGATCGGGTTCGAGCGCTGTGCAGACCCAAGCGGTCGAGGGCGTCGTCGAGCTCGGATTCCTCGAAGGGCTTGGTCAGGTAGTCCTCGGCACCGAGCCGCATCGCCTCGACGATGGTGGTGGCCTTTCCGACGACTGAAACCATCAGGACGGGAAGTTCGGGCCAGGCCTCCCGGATCCTCGCGAGGGTCGTGAGCCCATCCTGTCCCGGCATCATCACGTCGAGCAGGACGACGTCGGGGTCGGCGCCGCTCTCGAGGAGCGTGACGGCCCGACTGCCATCGTCGCAGGTGTCGACCTCGAATCCCCGGCTTTCGAAGAGTGCCGTCAGATACGCCCTCATCCCCTCGGCGTCATCGATGATGAGCACACGCGGAGATGGAGCCGCGTCCTCTCCCGCCCCGCGGTAGGCGGCATTCGTGTTCGCGACGGCCACGCTTCAGTCCCGTCCGTTCCGCTTCGCCCTGGCGGAGAGCGAGAAGACGAAACGCGCTCCTCCGAGCGGGCTGGCTTCGACCCGGATCGAACCGCCGTGGGCGGCGATGATCCTGCGACAGATCGCCAGGCCGATCCCCAATCCGTCGCTGTCCTTCTTTCCTCCACCCCGGACGAAGGGGGCGAAAAGCCGTTCCCGGTCTTCGACGGGAATGCCCGGACCATCGTCCTCGACAGCGACCTCGACCGAACCGGGAGCCGGCTCGTCGATCGAACGCGTCGAGATCCGGATCCTTCCTCCGGCACGCCCGTAGCGGATCGCGTTCGTCACGAGATTCGTCATCACCTGCTCGATCCGGCGCGCGTCGAAGGGAAGCTGGACGGCGCGCGCCGCCAGCACCAGATCGACTTCGATTCCGCGCTCCTCGAGCAGGGGAGAGAGCGATTCCAACTGGCCGCGGATCGTCTCGTGAAGATCCGCCAGCGCGATCTCGACGGGAAGAGCCGACGCCGACTCGGGCCGGGCCTCCAGCAGGTCGCGCACGAACTGATCCAGGCGACGACAGGCCTTGAGGCTCTGGTCGATATAGTGGGTCTGTTCCTTGTTCAGCGATCCGTGCGCTTCGTTCTGCAGCAGCCGACCGAAGCCCGAGATGACCGTGATCGGGGTTCGGAGTTCATGACTGACGAGATGGACGAGCTCGGCCCGCTCGCGCACCTCGCGATCCAGGCGCTCCTCGAGCGCCTCCACCCGCGCGAGCGCTTCATCCAGGGATCGGCGAAGGGCCTGGACCTCGTCTTCCGGTGCCGCGTTGCCGCGTTCGCGCGCTTCTTCCGGCCCGCTCTCGATGTACAGATCCATCGCGGCTTTCTCCAGTCCCCGACGATCCGGGTCCGCGCCCGATTCCCGGCGTGTTATCGTCGATGCCCGTCCCCTGGAATCCCGGGGACCTTGAAGCGCATCGGCGGTTTCCGCGGCACCCTTGATGGGATTTCCATACGAGGCGATGCCCGTCGACGCGACGCATCGAGCCGACGACCCCTTCCACCGCGAATCGTCAGGACGCGGCACTGAAGGCGGAACGAAGCGGACGCGCATCGCGTGTGCAGCAGATTCGCGACGATCGATTCGTCGCGGATCGGGGGGTGACGAAGTCAGGGTGACGGGTCGATCCCGGAAGACGAGCGACACGACGCCGCGAGACGAGCCGACGGCCCGGGACCGGGCTCGCGTCGAAGCCCTGCGCGCCGAGATCGCACGGCACGACGCCCTCTACTATCAGCAGGATGCCCCCGAGATCAGCGACGCCGAGTATGACGCGCTGCGACGGGAACTGATCGAACTCGAAACCCGTTTCCCGAGTCTCTTCGATCCGGATTCGCCCACCCAGCGCGTGGGTGCCCCCCCCGCAGAAGGCTTCACCACCGCCCCGCATCGTTCACCGATGCTCTCCCTCGACAACGCGATGAACGAGGAGGAGATGCGTGCCTTCGCCGGGCGGGTCGCAAGAACCCTCGGCCTCGAGGACCCCGATGAAATCGACTTCGCAGGGGAGCCGAAGCTCGACGGATCGGGTATCGAGCTGATCTACGAGAACGGGTCCCTGGTCCAGGGGCTCACCCGGGGCGATGGCCGCACCGGGGAGGACGTCACGACGAATCTGCGCGAGATCCCCTCGATCCCGGCGAAGCTGAAGGCCCGCAAAGCCCCGCGGATCGCTTCGATCCGCGGTGAAGTCGTGCTCCCCCTCGCCGCCTTCGAATCCCTGAACGAATCCCGTCGCGCGCGCGATCTGAAACCCTTCGAAAACCCCCGCAACGCAGCGGCCGGAAGTCTCCGGCAGATCCACGACATCGATCACGAGCGGCTGCGCTGCCTCGAGTTCCGTGCCTATGCCCTCGAGGAGGGGCGCCCCCGACGGGTCAGGACGCAGATGGGCCTGCTCGCCCTGCTTCGCGAATGGGGCCTCTTCGTCAGCCCGGAGGTCGATCTCTGTCATGGGGTCGACGCCGCAGTCGCCTACCACGACCGGATGCTCGAACGACGCGGATCGCTGCCGGTCGAGATCGACGGAACGGTCTTCAAGGTCGACGACCTCGCGCTCCAGGCGAAACTCGGCAATCTGGCCAGGGCACCGCGCTGGGCGATCGCCTTCAAGTTCCCCCCGGAGCAGGCACTCACGATCCTCGAGGACATCGAGATCCAGGTCGGGCGCACGGGCGCCCTCACGCCGGTCGCACGCCTTCGCCCCGTCCGGGTCAGCGGCGTCACGGTATCGAACGCCTCGCTCCACAATCAGGATGAAATCGAACGCAAGGATCTTCGCGTCGGCGACCGGATCATGATCCAACGCGCCGGTGACGTGATCCCACAGGTCGTGCGCGCACGCATCGATCGGCGACGGGAGGCCCTCGACGAGGGATTCCGTCTCGAGCGGAGGCCGAGCCCGACCCATTGTCCCGTCTGCCACGCGCCCGCGGTCCGGCTCGAGGGCGAGGCGATCATCCGCTGTACGAATCTCGACTGTCCCGCGCAGCTGAAGAACAACCTGCGCCATCTGGCCAGCCGCGACGCCCTCGACATCGATGGCCTGGGAGAGAAACTCGTCGACCAGCTCGTCGAGGCCGGACTCGTCGTGCGCCTCTCGGATATCTTCGCGCTTCGCCTGGAAGACCTCGAAGGACTCGAAAGAATGGGACCCCGATCCGCGGCCAACCTGATCGCCGCCATCGATCGCGCTCGCAGGACGACCCTCCCGAGGCTGTTGATCGCCCTGGGCATCCGGCACGTCGGCCAGACGGTCGCGGAGCTGCTGGCCAACCACTTCCGAACCCTCGAGAACCTGCTCGCGGCGAAGAAGAGCGAGATCGCCGCAATCGAGGGCATCGGCCCGATCATCGCCGAGAGCGTCGTCCGTTTCTTCGAGGAGCCGAGCAACCGGGACGAACTCGCGCGTCTCCGGGAACTCGGGCTCCGCATCGAGGAACCACCCCCCCAGCCCGAGGAAGCCGGCCCGAAGCCGCTCGAGAATCTCGTCTTCGTTCTCACGGGAACCCTGAGCCGGCCGCGGCCGGAATGGAAGAAACGGATCGAGGCCGCAGGGGGCCGGGTGACGGGGTCGGTGTCACGCAAGACGAACTACGTGGTCGCGGGCACGGATCCCGGAAGCAAGGTCACGAAGGCGCGGGAGCTCGGCGTCGAGATCCTCGATGAAGAGCGACTCGAGTCACTCCTTTCGAAAGCGGATGATCGCGTCTCCGACAACGCGTGATGCCCTGCCGCACAGGATGAAACGTTCCACCTCGCGACCGAACGTCGGATAGTAGGGACCTCGTTCGAGGGACCATTCGAACGCGTCGGGCAATCCGATCGCGACCCGGGCCCCGGGCCCCTCGTGGGATGGGCGATGAGCCCAGGCGCGGTTGCCTTCGAGGTGGACGGTCCAGGCGGGATCGATCGGCAGGCGGGATCGGACCTCCGAATACGATCCCTCGATCCGATCCGTGATCGACACCCCGTCGGGCGCGACCACGAAGCGGCGCCGATGAAGAGGCGCCTCCCGGGACCAGCCACGGCAGGTCGCCTCGGCGGATCCCTCTGCATCCCAGGCCGTGAGCGCGACCGTCGGCCGACCGCCCACGCGATGGGCCGCCCAGATCTCGGCCTGTTCCGCGCCGTCGAATTGAAGCGTCGCATGGCTCGCGGTCGTCCGGGCGTGATCCCGTCGAGCGCCCGGCCGGTACTCGAAGACCCCCGTATCGGTCACCAGCCTCAGGCCATCGACGGAAAGCTCGAAGGCCAGTGCATCACAATGGGCATGTCCCGGCTGATGCGGTGGCGCGGGCCCCGAGACCGAGGCGATCAGATCGAAGGGGGCCGCGCGGAACCGGACATAACCCGTCTGCGGCAGGCAGTCCGAGCCAGGCGCCTCCGTCTCCACGGGAAGTCCGAGACGACCCGCATAGGCCCGCAACGTCGACGGCTCCGACGCGATCCCGAGGGCCGAATCCGAGAAAAGCGCGATGCGGCCGTCGGGATGGGTGAGCACCTGCAGTGCCCGGAACATCGCCCGCGTCTTTTCCTGCAGGCATTCGAGAAGACCGCGCGGGACGACCCCGGGAGCGGCCCGACAGAAGGCCTGCAGATCGAGCAGGGCCTCGAGGAGCAGCGCATGGTACATCGGGCTGCGTTCCTCGTGTCCGCCGTCGGGATGGATCTGCCGCTCGAGTTCCCGGACGAGCAGGTCGGATCGTTCGCGCCAGGCGGCCGACCGGGAACCCTCGAGCACGATTCCGGCCAGGACCACACCGATCAGGTTCGAGAGCAGATGATTGGCCTGCAGCCGCGTCTCGAGTCCCCGGGAAAGGGTTTCGGCCTGATCGGCCATGGAAGACAGGATCATCTCGCGCAGGCCCGGAGAATCCGGAAGGAGTCCCCGCGATCCGAGCAGTTTCGCCCAACAGATCAGTCGCAACGAGATCGGATGGGGATCCCAGCCGATTCCCCTGCGATGGTTCGCGATCCAATCCTCGAGAATCGCGGCCCTTTCCGACGGTGAGAAGACGGGCAGACGAACGAATTCGTGTTGATGAAGATGATAGGCGAAGAGCGGGCCTCTCGCGGTCGTGCTCCAATCGATCGGCAGGGCGAGATCGATCGGCAACGACAGCAATTCGATGGTTGATCCCCCACGCGACACGACGTGCGGGGGCGGATCGGGAAAGCCACTCACGGGCATCGCGATCGCCAGGCTGGGAGCCGGCCCGGAAAGTCGCACCGGCGAGGGCAACCCGGAGATCGCGTATCGGAATTGGGCCGCGATCTGTGCCGGGCGGAGGTGGACGACCGTTCGCAGGATCGTCGGCAGTCGCGCCACGGCCGAACCCGGGGAGCGGATCCGGCTCATCCCTCCTCCCCGACGCGATCCGCTCGCAGCGAGAGCGCACGGGCATAGACGTCGCGTCGGGACCGCCCGCTTCGGGCAGCCAGATCCCGCGCCAGATCGCGAATCGAAGCACCCGTGCGCAGGCAATCCGAGATCGCTTCCTCGAGAGCCTCATCGCTCCAGACGTCATGCCCCGCCGTCTCGGCGGCCCCGGCCCCAGCGACGACGAGCGTGCATTCGCCTCGGGGCGGCCTCTCTCGGCACCGCTCGGCCAGCTCGGAAGCCGGACCCCGCAGGATCTCCTCGTGGCGCTTCGTCATCTCCCGAGCGAGGCAGGCCGGCCGATCACCCAGCACCTCGACGATCTCCCCGAGCGTCGTGACCAGGCGCCGGGGCGACTCGAAGAGAACGAGTGTTTCGGATCGGCCCCTCTGGCTTTCGAGCAGAAGCCGGCGTTCTCCGACCTTGCGCGGCAGGAAGCCGAGAAAAAGGACCCGGTCGGAGGGGAGTCCGGAAACCGTGAGCGCGCCCAGCAACGCCGACGGCCCGGGAACGGCTTCGACGCGATGCCCGGCCGAAACGACCGCCGCGACCAGCCGCGCACCGGGATCGGAGACGAGGGGCGTGCCCGCATCCGAGACCAGGGCGATCGAATGATCGGCTTCGAGGGCCTCGAGCACACCCTCGATCCGACTCGCCTCGTTGTGGGCATGAAGGGAGGTCGGCCTGTTCTCGATTCCGAAATGATCGAGCAGGACCCGGGTCCGGCGGGTGTCCTCGGCCAACAGCCAATCGGCCTCGCGCAGGACCCGAAGTGCACGCAGGGTCACGTCCTCGAGGTTGCCGATCGGTGTCGCCACGATGTGGAGCGTTCCCATCCCCTACCCTGGTCGACCGATGATGAATGAACGTCAGATGCTTGGACGCGAGGGCGAAGCACATGCCGCCCGATTCCTCGAATCCCGAGGATATCGCATCGTCGCTCGCAACGTCCGCGCGGATCGGGTCGAGATCGACCTGATCGTCCGGCGAGGACGCCTGCTCGTGTTCGTCGAGGTGAAGAGTCGGCGGACCGGAGCCCATGGCCTGGCGGCCGAGGCGGTCGACGATCGCAAGCAGCGGCGCCTGCGACGAGGCGCGCATGCCTGGCTGGCCGCGAATCCGGCCGTCGCCCGGCAGACCGGAGAACGCCGATTCGACGTCGTCACCTGCCTTCGGAACGAAGCGAGCGCGCCGGACGGAGCGCGCTGGTCCGTCGAACACTGGAAAGCGGCCTTCTGAACGCCGCGACGGCATCCCTGCCCGATCCAGCGAACGCATGCCGGCACGCCGCAGGGCACGGGAAGGTGCGGGAAAGCGTTCCCGGATGCCTTCAGCTCTTCTCGGCCTCTTCGGCGGGTGACCCGCCCTCGGTCGGCGATCCGCCTTCGGCGGCCGCCTCGGCCGCGTCCCCGGCAGCGGCCGCAGCCTCGGCCTCTCTGGCCTTGCGCGCCTCGCGTTCCTTCGCCTCGGCCTCGAGCTGAGCCCGGCGGCGGGCCTTTTCCTCGGCCCGGGCCTTCTTGCGGGCCTTGCCCTTGAGCGATTTGTCGACTTTCGCCTCGGTCGGTTCCGATTCCGCAGCCTCGGTCATGTCGACCCCGGCCGTCGCTGCCGAATCGGCGTTCGCGGCCGCCTCGGCCTCTTCCTCGGAGATCAGTCCCGACAGATCGCGCACCTTGCTATGCAATCGCGCCTTCTTGCCCGACAGGTTCCGCAGGTAGTAGAGGCGGGAACGCCGGACATAGCCGCGCGCCTTGATCTCGACCCGCGTCACCAACGGCGACTGGACGGGAAAGATCCGCTCGACCCCCACGCCGCTCGAGATCTTGCGAACGGTGAAGGTCTCGCCGACACCTCCGCCCCGGCGCCGGATGACGAGGCCCTGGAAGATCTGGATCCGCTCCTTGTCGCCTTCGCGGACCCTCACGTGCACCGCGACGGTATCGCCCACCTTGAAGGGCGGAAGGTCACGCCGAAGCGTCTCGTTCTCGACGAAGTCCAGGGTTCGCATCGTTCTTTCCTCTAGTCTTTCCGGAGTCCCGTTCGATCCCGTTCGTCCGGATCCGCAGTCGAAGCGGATGCCGCCCGTCCGAGCAGCTCGGGCCGTCGTTCATTCGTTCTGGCGTGGGCGTTTTTCCGGCGCCAGGCATCGATCGCAGCGTGATCGCCCGATCGCAGGACCTGTGGCACCGAGAGGCCTCGGTAAATCGGCGGCCGAGTATACTGCGGTCCTTCCAGAAGATCCCCCCCCTGGAACGATTCTGTTTCGATGGATCGCGGATTGCCGAGAACCCCCGGCAGCAGCCGCACGATCCCCTCGATCAGCACCATCGCGGGAATCTCCCCGCCGGACAGGACATAGTCCCCGATCGAGATCTCTTCATCGACGGCCAGGTCGAGAATCCGCTGGTCCAGCCCTTCGAAACGGCTGCAGACGAGCAACAGGGGCGGGCCCGAAGCGAGGGCGGCCAGCTTCCGCTGATCCAGGGGTCTTCCCTGGGGTGAAAGATGGATGACCCGGGTCCGGCGCTCGGGCCCCTTCACGCCCGCCAGGTCCTCGATCGCAGGCACCATCGGGTCGGGCGTCATCACCATGCCCGGGCCTCCGCCGTAGGGTGAATCATCGACCGACCGATGCCGGTCCCCCGCCCAGTCCCGCAGATCGTGGATTCCCAGGGCGACCGCCCCCTGCGTCCGGGCCATGCCGACGAAGGCGGTCTCGAGAAAGGGGCCGAAAAGACCAGGATGGATCGTGAGAATATCGATCTCGAGCATCGGTCCGCCTCAGACGGGTTCGAGCAGACCGGGCAGATCGGCCACGACGATCCGGCGGTCGGCCAGATCGACTTCGGTCATGATGCGTGCCGCCGTCGGGACCAGCCTGCGCTGCCCGCCTTCATCCTCGACGACCAGGACGTCATGGGCCCCTGTCTCCCAGATCTCCCGGACCGTGCCGACCGACTCTCCCGACGCGGATTCGACCCGACAACCCACGAGTTCGTACCAGTAGAACTCGCCCTCGGGCAGGGGCGGCAACAGGCTCGCCGGTGCCGTCACGAGCAGTCCGACGAGGTCCCGAACCGCTTCGCGTCCCGTGATGCCTTCGAATCGCAATCGGACCTCACCCCGGCGGCCCAGCCCACAGCCCCGGACGGGATAGCGGCGGGCTTCCGGATCCATCGCGCTCGTGCCGAGCCAGACCGAAGTCGCCGCCAGCAGCGGCTCCGGACCGTCACCTGCGATCCGCACACGGACCTCGCCTTCGAGGCCATGCGCCCCGGTGATCTCACCGAGCACGATTCGTTGTTGGATGGGATTCATGTCGGATCCGCCACCCCGCACGCCTGGACCGGCGTCCGGACCCCCTGGCGGCCGGAGGAGAGCCGATCCGGTTCAGTCGACGATATCGAGTCGACAGCCTTCGCCGTCGGCCGTCGCGTTCAGGATCGCCCGGAGCGCCTTCGCGACACGCCCCTGGCGTCCGATCACCCGACCCCGATCGTCATCGGCCGTTTCCAGCTCGATCAGCTCGCCATCGCCCTCGATGATCACATTCACTTCTTCCGGCTGGCTCACGATGGCCTTGGCCAGGTATTCGATCAGATCCGCCGAGTCGTCGCCCCGCTCAGCCATTCGTCGAAGCCTCCGCCGCACCCGAACCACGGCGGACCCCGTTCACGAGGCTCCGGACCGTATCGGACATCTGCGCGCCTTTGCCGATCCAACCGTCGATGCCTTCGAGGTCCAGCTTGACCGCCGGCGGATCGAGGCGCGGATCGTAGGTTCCCAGGAACTCGAGGGGACGCCCATCGCGCTGCTTCCGCTCGTCGATCGCCATCACGCGGTAGAAGGGGCGTTTCTTCGAGCCCATGCGCATCATCCGAATCTTGACCATGTCCTTCGCGACCTCTCGCCTTCTGTCCCTGCTGGTTTTCTTCCGGATTCTTCCGGCTGCGGCCGCCTGCTCCGACTGCGGCGACCTGTCTGCCTGTTCCTGCCCTGTCTGCCTATCCTGCGCTGCCTTATCCTGCGCTGCCTATCCCGTGATCCCGCCCTGGTCGCCTGCCCTGCTCGTCGGGCGATCTGCCGGCGACCTGCGATGACCCGTTCGGGTGGATCGGGGGCCGGGCGGGGGCCGGCTCTCGTCCCGGAGTTCCAGGCAGCCGCGCAATCTAGGGAAATCGCCCGCACCGGTCAACGGTGGGCGAGGCCCAGACGCTGTTTCTCCTTCTTTTCGAAGCAGCTCGAGCAGGCGTAGCGTTCCCGGTGGGCTTTCTGGAGGCGGTCGTATTCCCGGTCGAGCGCGACCCGCCGGACGGCCGGGACGCGGTCCCCGCAGAAATCGCAGACGCGACCCGGCTCCGCTGGAGCGGCCTCGGCCCGATTCCCGATTTCCATCCCCATCTCGACTCTCCCGATGCCCGGCCGGCTCCGAGCGCGGCGGCGCCTCATTCGAGCCGGCGCCCGGCTCCGCGGCGGCCGCGAGCATAGCCGACCTGGAAGCGGAGTTCTCGCGGCGCATGCCGACCGAAGTTCCGGCCGAGCGCAGCCAGCAATTCGGGCTTCCTCATCTGCAGTTGTTGAGACCAGACAGGGCTGTCGACTTCGATCTCGAGAACCTCGCCCCGCAGCCCGAGTGGCCGACAATGGGCTGCGACCTGCGCGCCGACCACTTCCTCCCACTTCTCACCGATCTCATGGGAACGGGCGACCCCCTCGAGCCCGAGCTCCCCGAGCACCCGGCCGATCAGGTCACCCACCGCGGTCGGACTGCCCTTGCGTCGGGCAGGGCGCCGACTCACGACGAGCCCGTCGTTCGGCTTCGATGGTCCCGGAAGACCATGCCCGTCGGAACCTTGGGATGGAAACAGGTCGATTTCTGGGGCATGACGTCGCCTTCAGCCGTCACGCGAAAGACGTCTTCGGGGGCAACGGGATCGAGATAGAGCGCGACCGTTCCCTGCCCTTCCCGGACCTCCCTCGCTGCACGAACGGCACTCTTGGGAAATCCGACCGCGCCCCCGCGAATCGCCTCGACGTCGAGACCGAACACCGGTCCGAGGACCTCGTCCTCGAGAATCCGCACCATCAACTCGCCCTCTCGCGCTTCGGTCCGGTGGATCAAGAGCGCGGGCCCTCTTCCGCGATCGGCGACAAAGGCCGGAAGCCCGGCCAGCGGAGCGAGATGTTCGGCGAGGAGGGCATCGATCCCATCGGGACCGGCCTCGGGAAGCCGGGTGACCCGCCATTCCGGAAGGGCCTTGCGCCATTCCTCTTCGTTCGGCACAGCCGCTTCCCGGACGACGCGATGGATCGGAAGCAGGAGCGTCCCCGGGGCATAGGCATTCGCGAAATAGGCGACCGTCGACTGCCAGGGGGCGTCGGGATCATCCCCCTCGGTCCCGATGCGCTGACGGCGATATTCGAGGGCGGTCTCGTAGCGGTGATGGCCGTCGGCGATCACGGTCGGCCGATCCGCCAGGAACGCCCGGAGCTGCGCGATCTTTTCGGGATCGGTCAGTCGGGCCAGTCGATAGTCGACTCCGGCCTGATCCCGGGCACGCGCGACTTCGCCCTCCTCGAGCGCTTCGGCGAGAAGCCGGCCCAGGTGATCGTCCTGATCCTCATAGAGAAGGAAGACACTCGAAAGGTTGGCTTCGGCCGCCTGCAGCAGCTTCAGGCGATCCGCCCGCGGCCCGGCCAGGGTCCGCTCATGGGGGCGCACGACCCGGCTCTCGTATTCCTCGAGCTTCAGCTCTCCGAAGAATCCGATCCGCTCGAGGATCTCGCCGCCGGGCCCGGAATAGCGTTGCCCCATCACGTAGTAGCCGGGCTCGTCGTCCTGGATCAACACACCGCTTGCCCGCCAGGCATCGAGGGTCTCCCGGATCCAGTGGTAGTCGGTATCGGCTTCGTCTGCGGCATCCCGGGTCAGCTCGAAGCGGATCGCGTTGTGCGGATCGCGATCGAAGAATGCGCCCCGCTCGTCTGCCGCGATCACGTCATAGGGGGGCACGATGACCCGTGAGAGATCGACGACCGAAGGGTCATAGCGCAGGGCTCGGAAGGGACGAACGACGGTCATGGAATCCTCTCCCCCTCGATCCGGTCGGACGGGGTCGCCTCGGGTCGGCGACAGGCCGGATGCATCCAGGCCGCTTCCAGCACCGCCCGATCGAGGGCGCCGACCCGAAGGATCCGCGGCTCGACGCCGGTACAATCGACGATGCTGCTCGGAACCGCCCCCCCCGCGTCGACCTCCCCGGCAGCAAGCAGGAAGGGCGACTCCAGGTCCCGACCCGGACGTGCGGCGGCCAACGCCCTCGCCTCGGCAGATCGCGTCGTCGGCGGGGATCCGCTCCGGTTCAGGCTGGTCGTGGTCAGGGGTCCGAGTCCCGCCGCCTCGGTGGCTTCCACGAGCGAACGGGCCAGGGCATGGGAGCTGCAGCGCAGCCCCAGAGCGCCATCGGTGCGAGCCACCCCCGGCGCCCACGATCGCGCGCAGGGAACGATCAACATCAAGGGGCCCGGCCAGAAGCTTCGCGCCAGGCGCATCGCCGTCGGATCGAAGGAACAACCGAGATCGATCGCGGCTTCGACCGAAGCGACCAGGACCGCCAGGGGCGAATCCCCCCGACGCCCCTTCCAGGCCCGCAAGCGTTCGATCGCGACGGGCCGATCGGCGCAGGCGCCCAGGCCCCAGACCGTCTCGGTCGGGTAGGCGACGAAGCCGTCGGCGGCGAGTCGTGCGACGGCCTTCTCGATCGACCTCCCGATCGTCATGGTCCGCCGCCCGGTCGATCCCGAGCCGGACGCTCGAGGGCACGGGAGGCGATGTCGTGTCGGAAATGCATGCCCTCGAAATGGAGCCGGTCGACGGCTCGATAGGCGCGCTCGCGTGCCTCGAGAACATCCACGCCGCTCGCCGTCACGCCGAGCACGCGTCCTCCCGCCGTCTCGAAGCCGTCGCCCGACTCCGTGCGCCGGGTTCCGGCATGGAAGACGACCAGACCTTCTTCACCCGCGAGTTCGTCGAGTCCCTCGATCGTCTTCCCCGTTTCGTAGGATCTCGGATAGCCCCCCGAAGCCAGGACGACGCAGACGGCCGCCTCTCCCCAATCGACCGCGGTCGATTCGTCGAGCGTGCCTCGCGAAGCGTCGGCGAGGAGGGGAAGGAGATCCGTCTGCATCCGCACCATCAGGGGCTGGGTCTCCGGATCGCCGAAGCGCACGTTGAACTCGATCACATGGGGATCACCCGCTTCGTCGATCATCAGCCCGACGAAGAGGACCCCCTG
>DRKE01000024.1 GCA_011051925.1 Deltaproteobacteria bacterium | reverse complement strand
GGTTCCTTCCCCACCTCGCTGAATATCGTGGCCAGCATTCGCCCCAACCCCTTCCGTCTCCGCCATCACCGCCCGGAGAGCCGATCCGATCGGACATCCTCTCTCCATATTGAGTATACTCTAATAGCAAGATCGACCAGGCCGTGCGAGGGGCGATCCGCGTTCGATCCCGTCGCGGCTCCCTAGCACTCGAAGGAGGGGAAACGCTGGCATGGCAGAAGCGGGTTCGAGGAAACCTTCCCGGTTTCGCGCTTTTCCCGACACCTGGGCGCGATCGACTCCGAACAAGATCGCGGTTCTCGCCGCGAACAGCAACGATTCGCTCACCTACAGGGAACTCGACGAGCGATCCGCACGATTGGCTCACGCGCTCCGGAAAGCCGGACTGAAGCGCGGTGACGGAATCGCCTTCATGCTGGAGAACCGGATCGAGTTCTTCGTCTGCGCCTGGGCTGCCCAACGATCGGGCCTCTTCTTCACGCCGCTCAACACGCGCCTCGGACTCGAAGAGATCTCGTCGATCGTCGAGGATTGCCGTCCCTGCGCCGTCATGATCTCGACGCGCTTCCGCGCGATCGCGGATGCGATTTCCCGTCGCGTTCCCGACCTCGCCATGGCCGTTTCCGTCGGCGGGGACCTGCCCGGATACGACTCCCTCGACTCGCTCCTCGACGACGCTTCACGGATTTCTCCGGAGGACGAGTCGGAGGGCGCTCCGCTGATGTATTCGTCGGGAACGACCGGTCGTCCGAAAGCGGTCGCACGGTCCCTGCCGGACCGCATCGTCGGGGAGTCCGATGCCTGGACGAACCGGATATCCGACCTCTATCGTTTCGATCGGAACACCGTCTACTATTGTCCTACGCCGCTCTACCATGGAGCCGGACTATGGTGGACGATGGTTCAGCACCGTTTCGGCGGCAGCGTCATCCTGACAGAGAAATTCGATCCCTCGGAATGTCTGGAGATCATCCGACGCCATCGCGTGACGCATACGCAACTCGTCCCGACCATGTTCGTACGCTTGCTGAGACTTCCGGAACACGAACGAAAGCGAAAGGTTCCCGCCAGCCTGCAGGTCGCGATTCACGCCGCGGCGCCCTGCCCCATCGACGTCAAGGAGAAGATGATCGACTGGTGGGGCCCGATTCTCGTCGAGTACTACGCTTCGACCGAGGCCAACGGACAAACCTACATCGACAGCCATGATTGGCTCCGCCACAAAGGCTCGGTCGGCAGAGCGATCATGGGAACCCCCCATATCGTCGACGAGGCGGGAAACGAATGCCCTCCGGGCACGCCGGGTCTGGTCTATTTCGAGAACCCGATGCCACCCTTCGAATACCGCGGTGACCCGGAGAAGACGCTCGAATCGCGCCATCCGATGGGCTGGACCACCGTGGGCGACATGGGATATCTCGATCAGGAGGGATATCTGTACCTGACCGACCGGAAGACGGACATGATCGTATCGGGGGGTGTGAACATCTATCCCAGGGAAGTCGAAGAACGACTATCCATGCATCCGAGCGTCAGGGACGTGGCCGTTTTCGGGGTTCCGAATGCGGAATTCGGAGAAGAAGTCAAAGCGATCGTCCAGCCCGAAAACGACGATGACGTGTGCGACGCACTCGCGCGCGAACTGATGGACTATTGCCGTGCCCATCTCGCCCACTACAAGTGCCCCAGGTCGATCGAGTTCAGGAACGACTTTCCCCGAGAACCGAACGGAAAACTCATGAAGCGCCTGCTTCGCGACGAGTACTGGACCGAACGGAAAACCCGGATCATCTGACGCGGCTCCTCCGGCTCCCCACCCGATGCCCTGCCCCTGGCTGGCAGCCGAGGGGCCTCCCCTCGAGACAGGCCCGAGACCCGGACGTTTTCCCCTCACGACCCGCCGACGGCACCGACAGAGACGCCATAGAGTTTCTCTGCGTTCTCGTACAAAATCTTGCGCTGGGTCTCGTCGTCCAGTCCACTGATCGTTTCCCGCACCTTCGTCTGAACGCCCGGATAGAGACAATTCGGATGCGGCATGTCGGTCTGGAACATGACGTTGTCCGCGCCCATTTCCTTGACGTAGAAATCCACCGAATTCGCGTCTTCGAACCAATAGGAGACGTTGATCTGGTCCATGAAACGCTCGCGAGGGCTTCGCTTGTATCGCGCGCGCTGTGACGGGCTCATCAGCTCCCGAAAATTCACTTCGAGGGACTGGATGATGTACGGAACCCAGCTGATCCCGCTCTCGACGGACACGAACTTCAATCGGGGGAATCGCTCCAGAAGATCCGTCGTCAATAGGTTCAGCACGTCATAGACGTTCCCCATGAACATCGCGACCGAGGAAAACATGGCCAGATTCCCGTTCATCGATCCGTCCGGCCGGAGGAACACCTGGTCGCCCCAATACTTGGCACGGCCCGCCGTCGATGCTGCTTCGAAATTTCCGGATCCGATATGGAAGTTGACCGGAACTTCGAGATCCTGGCATGCCGCCCAGAAAGAATCCCATTTGGGATCGACGAGGCTCGGCTGCTGCCATTCGTCCGGTTGATCGGTCATGGAAATTCCGACCAGGCCGAGCTCTTCGCGCGCGCGAGTCAGTTCGGCGGTGGCCGCATCGATATCCCAGAAGGGCAGTACGGCCTGCCCGAGTACCCGTCCGCCACTCGCTCTTTGTTCTTCGGCCAATGCGTCGTTGTATGCCTGGACATGGAACAGTCGCAATTCATCGTCGGAATCCACGCTCTGCAGGGTCGCCGCGCCGAAACCGATCGCATTCGGATAGAGGATCTGCGAACCAATCCCGAGTTTGTCCAACACATGAACCCGCTCCTGCGCGCGAGTCATGCTCGTCGACATCTGATCGTAGTTGGTGTGCGTGAACTTCCAGAGTTCCTTCGAAAGATCGTGACTGATCACCGCGATTCCGACAGGCGCCACCATCGCGTCACCGACGTACCAGGCCTGACTGCCGTCGTCGTGTGTCTTGACGTGCATCACCCGTTCCTTGTACTTCCGGGGAGCGCGGGACGTCCACAGGTCCGCAGGTTCGGTCCAATGCGCATCGATGTCGAAAACCGGGAGATCCGTCATTTTCTCGGGGAAGGCGAAAGTGGTGCTCATGCTGGAATCTCCTGGGATCTGGCTTCGTCTGAAGAATAGAGATCGAATGGGCCGATCATTTAAGGATACTCTTTTTGATCCAAGAATCAACAGAATCCATGATTCGAATGACAGGTGTCATGAAGAGGGTTTTCGGGAACAGGCCCGCCCCCATACGCTCCGGCCTTCGCGATTCGAGTCCGATACGAGCGGAAGTGACCCAAGAAAATCGCCTTCGCCCGCCCATGCGATCGTTTCCACGTCCTGCACACTTCTCGATGATTCAGGCCCCCTCTGGGACACGATACGGACCCGGATCGGGCTTTCCCGGGAAGAATCGACGGCCGCGAGACCCGCCTGACGAACACCCGGATCGCGACCTCTGTGTCCGGAACAGGGCTGAGAATACGATCGCCTCGGACAATCCCCGAACTCGGCTAGCGCCACCCCGATCGGCGTCCGGCGACGCTGAATCCCTCTTCACGGGTCAAATAAAGTGTCCTTTTTTGTGATAAGATCAGGCTCCTCTTCTCAGGGTGGCCCGGAGGGTCCGCCCGCAGGCATGATCAGGGGGAGTGCGAGGAATGGCAGGTCCGCTGACAGGATTTCGGGTCGTCGACTGTTCAACGGGGACAGCCGGACCACGAATGACCGGAATGCTCGCCGACTACGGAGCCGACGTAATCTCGATCGAACCGACGGGAGGCGATCGCTTCCGAAGAGCGCTCAGGGTTCCCTATTCCGTCTTCAATCGGGGGAAGCGAAGCGTTTCGATCGATGTCGGGTCCGCGCGGGATCGGACGTCGCTGTTCGACCTCCTCGAGGGCGCCGATCTCTTCGTCGAGAGCTGGCGCCCCGGAGTGGCGACTCGATACGGTCTGGGCTTCCACGAACTCCATGAACGTTTTCCCGGGCTCGTCTATTGCTCGATCTCGGGCTTCGGACAGGATGGCCCCCTTCGCGACACACCCGGGCACGAGGCCCTTGTCCACGCCATCGT
>DRKE01000023.1 GCA_011051925.1 Deltaproteobacteria bacterium | reverse complement strand
GAGGAAATGAGTCGCGAGACGAACCGGGGGAATGGGATGCGAACCGGAGTGGGCGGATTCCCGGCGATGAGGGGGGTGGCTCGAGTCGCGCTCTGCCTGATTGCGATCGTCGGAGCCGGCTGCGCCGGTGGGGGTGCGACCGAGGCGATGAAGCCGACTCCGGATCCGGCGGCCGTGGCCCTGGCGGAGCGGGCCGCTGCGCTCTTCGGCAAGCTGCCCGAATCCGTTCCGAATCCGGACAATCCCGGTACACCCCAGAAGATCGCGCTCGGGCGGATGCTCTACTACGACGCGCGCCTGTCGAAGAACCACGACATCGCGTGCAATTCCTGCCATCTGCTCGATCGGTACGGCGTCGATGGCCAGCCGACTTCACTCGGTCATCGAGGGCAACGCGGAAACCGCAACGCCCCCACCGTCTACAACGCGGCGATCCACATCGCGCAGTTCTGGGATGGTCGGGCCGCCGACGTCGAGGAACAGGCGAAGGGCCCGGTCCTCAATCCGGTCGAGATGGCCTCACCCTCCGAGGCGTTCGTCGTCGATCTGCTGGCTTCGATTCCCGGGTATGTCGAGGCCTTCGACGCGGCTTTTCCGACGGATCCCGAGCCACTCAGCTACGACAACATGGCGCGTGCGATCGGCGCGTTCGAGCGGAACCTGATGACCCCGACGAGTCGCTTCGATGCGTTCATCGCCGGCGATTGGGATGCGCTCGACGAACAGGAACGGAAGGGTCTCTCGACCTTTCTCTCGGTCGGCTGCAACTCGTGTCACAACGGACCCGCGCTGGGTGGGGCGCTCTATCGGAAGCTCGGCTTCGTCTTTCCCTACGAGACCGAGGACATCGGCCGCGAGGCCGTGACCGGACAGCCGACGGACCGTTACGTCTTCAAGGTCCCCTCGCTTCGGAACGTCGCGAAGACGGCGCCCTATTTCCATGACGGATCGATCGGAACGCTCGAGGAGGTCGTGAAGATCATGGGCTACCACCAGATCGGCCTCGAGCTCGAGGAAGGCCAGATCGCCGATATCGTGGCCTTCCTCGGAAGTCTGACGGGTGAACTCGATCAGGAGTACATTGCGAAGCCCGAACTGCCCGAGAGCGGTCCGGAGACCCCCGCGCCCGATCCGACCTGAGGCAGGTCGACAGGAAACCGGCCGAACGGCGAACTGGGATGGGGCGGGAGGGGACGACAGGAAGACAGGAACAGATCGAGAAAAGGATCCGACATGGCTGCCAACCCCGCATCCGACGCCGCTGATTTCCGCCTCGTCCATCCGGAGGACTATGCGGCTTTCGGATATCCCCACCACGTCTGGACACGCCTGCGCGCGGAGGACCCGGTCTCGTGGCAGACCCAGCCCGGTGAGGCCCTCGACTACTGGGCGATCACGAAACATGCGGACATCACCGAGATCGGAAAGAGGCCCGACGTCTTTCTTTCGGCACCGCGGATCGTGATCCAGCACATCCCGGAAGAACCCAGGGACATTCCGCCGACCCTGATCCAGATGGATCCTCCGATGCACGGGGCGTTCCGGCAGCAGATCAGCCGTCGTTTCACGCCACGCATGTTGAAGAAGATCCATGATCCGATCGAGAGGATCGGTCGCGAGATCGTGGAGAAGCTCTACGAACGGGGTGATGAGGGCGAGTGCGATTTCGTGGCGGAGGTTTCCGCGCCCCTCCCGATCGCGGTGATCGCCTGGCTGCTCGGCGTGCCGGAATGCGATTGGAACATGCTCTTCGATTGGACGAATCGATCGATCGGCGCTGGTGATCCGGAGTTCCAGGACGAGGGGCGGACGGCACGCGAGACCGCCGAACAGGCCCAGCTGGAGCTCTTCGGATACTTCTCGCAGCTGATCGCCGAAAGGCGGAAGAATCCGGCGGACGATCTCGTCACGGTCTTCACGCGCGCCGAATACGAAGGCAGGCTGCTGGACGACATGGAAGTGCTCGCATGGTGCTTCATCATCGTGATCGCCGGCAACGAGACGACGCGGAACGGGACGACCGGCGGGATGCTCGCCTTCATCGAGCATCCCGACCAACTGAGGCGCGTCCAGCAGGACATGGGCCTGCTCGATTCGGCGATCGAAGAGGTCGTGCGATGGACGACGCCGATCATCCATTTCGGACGCACGGCCGCTCGCGACTATCCGCTCCGGGACAAGGTGATCCGTGAGGGAGACGCCGTCGCGCTCTTCTACCCGTCGGCGAATCGTGACGAGGAGATCTTCGAGGACCCCTTCGAGTTCCGGGTCGACCGTCGACCGAATCGCCACCTCGGATTCGGGGTCGGGGAACATTTCTGCCTGGGTGCCCATCTGGCCCGGCTCGAGATGCACGTCGCCTACAAGTACCTCCTGCCGCGGATCGCGGAGATCGAACTCAGCGGGCCGGTCGACCGGTTGCATTCGGGACTCGTGGGCGGTCTGAAACGATTGCCGATCCACTACAAGCTCCGACCCATGGCGGCATGACGGATCCCCGATCGGTGATCGCCGGGGATCCTCCGACGCGCGGATGGCGCGGATGAACGGGAAGGGCCGAGGACAACCGGAGGGGCGCAAGAGGTGGCCATCGATCGGCGGCGATTCCTGAAGGCCAGCGCCCTGCAGGCGGTGCTCGTCGGCACCGGTTCGGGGATGGCCGGGATGGGCATCGTCGGCTGCGCGTCGCATCCGGGTGCGGCCGGAGTCGAGCCCGGAACGAATCCCTTCCGCCACGGCGTGGCGAGCGGTGACCCGCTCGCCGATCGCGTGGTTCTCTGGACGCGCGTCTCGCCCGACCGGAACCGGATGCGGGAGCCGATCGAGGTCGGGTGGTGGGTGTCACGCGACCGTCTCGGGTCGGATGTCGTGGCGAGTGGCCGGACGCGCGCGCGGCCCGAGCGGGACTACACGGTCAAGATCGACGCCGGAGGACTCGAGCCCGCCTCCGACTACTATTATGGATTCGAGAGCCCGACGGGGTCTTCGCCGACGGGTCGGACCCGAACGCTTCCCGTGGGCCCCGTCGACCACGTCCGACTCGCCTTCGCTTCCTGCGCGAACTATCCGCAGGGGTTCTTCAACGCCTATTCCTGTATCGCGAATCGGGACGACCTGGACGTCGTGCTTCATCTGGGCGACTACCTCTACGAATACGGGAACGGAGAATACGGCGACGGGACCCCCCTCGGTCGGATTCCCGATCCGATCCATGAAGCCATCGATCTCGAGGACTATCGCCGACGTCATGCAACCTACAAGTCGGACCCCGATCTCCAGGCGGCCCATGCCCGGTTTCCCTGGATCACGGTCTGGGACGACCATGAGAGCGCCGACAACGCCTACAAGAATGGTGCGGAGAATCATGACGCGGACGAAGGCGACTGGTCGACGAGAAAGCTCGCGGCCATTCTGGCCTATCACGAATGGATGCCGATCCGGGAATTGCCGACGGGCCTGTTCCGATCCTTTCGCTTCGGCGATCTCGTCGATCTCGTCATGCTCGATACGCGATTGCATGGCCGCGACGCCCAGCCCCCTTCAGGTGATGATGCGGCTGCCCGTGATCCCGATCGGACGCTTCTGGGTGACGACCAGACGAGCTGGCTCCTCGATCGTCTCTCGGAGTCGAATCGCGATGGGGTCATCTGGCGGGTGATCGGGCAACAGGTCGTCGTCGCACCCTTGACCGGAGGAACCTCGTTCTTCAATCCCGACAGCTGGGACGGGTATCGGGAGAACCGCCGGCAGATCCTCGATCATCTCGAGCAGCAGGAGATCGACAATGTCGTCTTCCTGACGGGGGACATCCACAGCGCCTGGGCGTTCGACATTCCGCCCGCCCCGGGTTCGGGCGGAACCTATGACCCCGCGACGGGGAAGGGCGCCCGGGCGGTCGAGTTCGTGGCGCCCGCCGTCAGCTCCCCTCCCCTCGCGACGTCCGTGCATGCGCACCGGCTGATCGACGGGATCGACGAGCGCCTGCCCCATCTTCGATACAAGAACCTCGAAGAGAACGGCTTCGTTCTGCTCGACCTGACGCCCGAACGCGTGCGGGCGGAGTTCGTCTTCACGGATCCGGTGGGTCGGCGCTCGGCCCGCTCGCATGGCGAGCGGGCTTTCGAGACGCTTTCGGGCAGCAATCACCTCTCCCGACAGGATTCCCCGGCGGCGGTCGACGACGGAGAAGCGGCCCGCGCGACCCGACGGACGGGTTGACGCGCGGCCCCCTCCGATCCGCCGCAGACCTCGTTCCGTTCAGTGGCCCTGGTTCGCGCGATGGTCGGCCCTGCGTGCTCGTCGGTCGAGGCGGCGTTCGGCCCGCTCCCCCCGTCGGTCGAGCCGACGGTTCACACGCTCGCCCCGGCGATCGAGACGGCGGTCGATGCGATCGCCCTTCCTTTCGAGTCGCCGGGCATGTCGTTCGCCGTGTTCCTCGATGGCGTGGGCCCGCTTCGGGTGTCCGTTCTCCCGAGCGCGGTCCGCCCTCCGCTCCGAGCGGTTCTCGATGCGGTCTGCTCGTTCGTCGAGACGGTTCTCGATGCGGTCTCCCTTCTCGTCGAGCCGATGCTCGATGCGATCCCCCCGTTCGTCGAGCCGCTCTTCGATGCGATCCCCCCGCGCGCGCAGACGATCGCCGAGGCTCGTTCCGTCGTCCTCCGCAATCGCGTGGCCCGCGGCGAATGCCGTGAGCATGAGAGCCACGAGCGGAATCGGGAGTCGTTGAATCGGTTTCCAGGTCATGATGTCCGTTCCTTTCCCGGCGCGGGGATCACGTCGTCCTTTTCGGCTTTTCGGGATCGGGCCGCGCCATCTGGTGTCGACCTGTCCAACCGGCCATGGGGAAGGCGGTTGCGGAGAATCGTCGTTGCGATCGGGATTCGGGTGGGCTGCAGGCGCTCTACGCGTCGAGAAGCGCCCGAAGCGCCTCGACGAGCTCGTCGAGTTCGCGTGCCAGCCGTTCCGGGATCGCCGGTCGGAACACGTCGGCGAGGGCCTCGAAATACCAGAGCTGCTCGGTTCCACCGGCGTTGAATCGATCGAGGGTCTGCAACCCCTCGGCGCGGAGGTCCCCGACGAGTTCGCCGAGGTTGTGGCGCTTGTCGCAGGCGGCGACCAATCGGCTGGGGGGGCCGGCCCGCCGGAGCTGCTCGAGATAGCGCTCCTTGCGTTCCCGCCAGGGACCCTTGCTGGAGCCGGTCTGCGTCGGCGTCGTGTCGGTACAGTCGAGAACGATCCGCAGGACGGCCGCGCCAAAGCACGCCTCGATCCGCGTTTCCCGTTCCGCGCGTGCAGCCGGATCCGGGGCATCCTCGAGCGAGTCGTGAAGCAGCGCGGCGATCGCTTCGTCGGGCCCGCCGCCGGCCTCGATCACGAGCCCCTCGACCCGGAGCAGATGGGCGACATAGGAGACGGGTTTTCCCTTTCGCGTCTGGTTGCCATGCCATTCCCAGGCGAGTCGCGTCGCCTCGACGAGCTGCGGTGCCGCGGCGGAGAGTGCCGCTACCCGCTCTGGAAGGGGATGGAATCGCTGCATCGACGGACGGCCTCTCGCCTGGGACAGCATACCACTGCCGCGGCCCCCGTCGGCGAGCCCACGGATCTCGACTAGTCTCGGACACCTCGACGGAGGTCGCCGTCTGTTTCGAGGGCGGCTCCGACGAAGTGCGCGGAGCTCGTGATGAAGGGCCTTCCCGAAAGCTTCGGTCCCGCGACGCGCGCCTGGCTGGAGGCGCGATTCGACGCGCCGACACCGGTCCAGGAGCGGGGATGGCCGATCCTGGCCGCGCGCCAGCATGCGCTTCTCGTCGCGCCGACGGGGAGCGGCAAGACGCTGGCCGCATTCCTCGAGGCGATCGATCGTCTCGGCCGCCGGTCGGAAGAGGGCGGACCGGGGGTCCGGGTTCTCTATGTCTCCCCGCTGAAGGCGCTGGTCCACGACATCGAGCGGAATCTGCGACATCCGCTCGAGGGGATCGGGGCCGCCTCCGAGGCCATCCTCGGCGGCGCCGTCTTCCGGCCGCCCCGGGTCGCGATCCGTACCGGAGACAGCACGCCGAAGGAGCGTCGCCAGCAGGCCAGGAATCCTGCGGAGATCCTGGTGACGACACCCGAGTCCCTCTACCTGATTCTCGGCTCGCGACAGCGCGAGACCCTCCGAAGCGTGGAGACCGTGATCATCGACGAGATCCACTCGCTCGCCCCCACCAAACGCGGCGTCCATCTCGCGCTTTCCCTGGAGCGCGTTTCGCGCCTTTGTCGATCGGGCGATCCCCAGCGGATCGGCCTCTCCGCCACGGCTCGCCCGACCGCCGAGATCGCCCGCTTTCTCGGTGGCGATCGGGAGGTCGAGATCGTCGATGCGAGTCGACCACCCGACCTCGTGCTCTCGGTCTCGGTCCCGGTTCCCGACATGACTCGGCCGGGGGCGGGCGGTCGGAACGACGTCCGGCGGGAGGGCACGGACGGAAGTCCCGCGGCCGGGGAGGCCGAGGCGACGAGCCTCTGGTCGGCGATTCATCCCGAGCTGCTCGATCGGATCCGCGCGAGCCGGAGTTCGATCCTCTTCGTCAACAGTCGGGGACTCTGCGAACGGCTCGCGGATCGCCTGAACGAATTGGCCGGCGAGCCCCTCGTGCGCGCCCATCATGGAAGCCTGGCCCATGACAAGCGCCGTGAGATCGAAGGGGCCCTGGCTCGGGGCGGGCTCCGCGCGATCGTCGCGACGAGTTCCCTCGAACTCGGAATCGACATGCAGACCGTCGAACAGGTTCTCCTCGTCGAAAGCCCGGGTGCCGTCGCCCGGGGTCTCCAGCGGATCGGCCGCGCGGGTCATGCGGTGGGCGCGACGAGCGTGGGTGTCCTCTTTCCGAAACATCGGGCCGATCTGCTCGAATCCACCGTCGTCGCTCGGGGCATGCGTGAGGGCGCCGTCGAGGCCATACGCATTCCCGAGAACGCGCTCGATGTCCTCGCCCAGCAGCTGGTCGCATTGGCCGCCGAGGAGCCGATCTGCCTGGGCGAGATCGAGACGATCCTCGCTCGGACGGCGAGCTATGCGAAGCTCGATCGGCGGCTCCTGCGATCGGTTCTCGACATGCTCGCAGGGCGATATCCGTCGACGGAATTCGCCGGGTTGCGACCGCGCCTCATCTGGGATCGGGAGAGCGATCGGATCGAAGCGCGCGAGGGAGCGGGTCGGATCGCGCTTCTCTCGGGCGGAACGATTCCCGATCGCGGTCAATATGCCGTTCATCTGGGTGTCGAGGGCCCGCGCATCGGCGAGCTCGACGAAGAGATGGTCCACGAGTCGAAAGCCGGCGACGTCGTCACCCTCGGCGCGTCGAGTTGGCGGATTCTCGAAATCACCCGCGATCGCGTCGTCGTGGCGCCCGCGCCGGGCGAAGCGGGCCGGCTTCCCTTCTGGCATGGGGACGGGCCCGCCCGTCCTCTCGAACTGGGCCGCGCCATCGGCCGTTTCATCCGGGAACTCCGGGAAGTGGAGGATCCCGAAGACGAGCTGGTCCGGCATTCCGGCCTCGATGAGCATGCGGCCCGGAATCTCGTCGCCTATCTCGAGGACCAGTGCGCAGCGACGGGAAGTTGCCCCTCGGACGAAGGAATCCTGATCGAGCGCTTCCGCGACGAGCTGGGAGATTGGCGGATCGGCCTTCTCTCCCCCTTCGGTTCCCGGATCCACGCACCCTGGGCATTGGCGATCTCGGCGCGGCTGGCGCGACGGGGGGACGCCGATCCCCAGACGACCTGGACCGACGACGGGATCCTCTTCCGATTCGCGGATGCCGATCGCCTGCCCACCACGGATCTCTTCCTGCCCCCACCCGAGGAAGTCGAAGAACTCGTCATCGATCGGCTCGAGGGGTCGTCGCTCTTTGCTGCCCGTTTCCGGGAGAACGCGGCAAGGGCATTGCTTCTGCCCCGATGGCGTCCGGGAGGCCGCATGCCCCTCTGGGTCCAGCGTCTGCGCGCACAGAACCTGCATGCCGTGGCGAAGCGCTTCCCCGATTTCCCGATCATGCTCGAGACCTACCGCGATTGCCTGCAGGATGTCTTCGACATGCCGGGGCTGGTCGAGATCCTGGCGGGGATCCGATCCCGCGAGATCTCGGTCGAGGATGTCGAGACGTCCTCGCCTTCTCCTTTCGCCCGCTCCCTCGTCTTTGCCCATACGGCGGACTACCTCTACCAGCAGGATCTTCCGGCGGCCGAGCGCCGGACCCAGGCGCTCGGCCTCGACAAGGCGATGCTCCGTGAGCTGCTCGGTACGGACGCCCATCGCGATCTGCTCGATGCCCGCGTGATCGACGGGATCGAAGCGCAGCTCCAGGGGCGCGGCGATGGCCGCAGGGCGGGTCACTCGGATGCGTTGCACGACCTGCTGCGTCGGATCGGCGATCTCACGCGCGAAGAACTGCTCGAGCGTTTCGAGGGGGACGCCGGAGCCCTCGCTCGGGAGTGCGCGATGCTGGGCCGCACGGGCAGGATCGTGTCGATCGACATCGCCGGGCGTTCGGCCTTCATTGCAGTCGAAGATGCCGCGTTCTACCGCGATGGCCTGGGCGTGGGGTTGCCCAGGGGCATTCCGCACGCGTTCCTCGAATCGAGGGAGGCCCCCCTCGAAGAGCTCCTGATCCGTTTCGCGCGGACCCATGGTCCCTTCACGACGCAGGCCGTGGCCGATCGTTTCGGGCTCCCGCCGGGCCGGGTCGAGCCCATGCTGTCTGCATTGGCTCGTCAGGATCGGCTGCTCGCCGGTGAGTTCGATCCGCGCGGCAGCGAGGGCGAATGGTGCGAACCGACGGTGTTGCGACGGATCAAGCGGGGCACCCTCGAGAGGCTCCGAAAGGAGATCTCACCGGTCCCGAGCGACGTGTCCTGTCGATTCCAGATCGCGTGGCACGGGGTCGGCTGCGGTCGTCCGGGGGACGCGAGACTCGAGGAAGTGATCGACCAGCTCGAGGGGCTGCCGCTCTCCTTCGTGGAACTCGAGCGCTCGATCCTGCCGGCCCGGGTCGCGAACTATCGGCCACAGATGCTGGATGAACGCGGCGCATCGGGCGAACTCGTCTGGGTCGGGTGTCATCCGCTCGGGGGCAAGGACGGCCGGATCGCGATCTACCGCCGGGATCGGATCGCGTCCCTCCTCGAGCCGGCTCCCATCCCCCCGGATCTGGCGCCGGCCTCCCGCGTCCTGCTCGAATCCCTGGAAGAAAGGGGGGCTTCCTTCCATGCGGACCTCGTCAAGAACGTTCCCGCCCGATCGGAGGGCGCCTTTCTCGATGCGCTCTGGGAGCTGGTCTGGCGGGGGCTCGTCACCAACGACACCTTCGCTCCGATTCGAGCCCGGGCCCTCCGCTCGCCGGCCCATCGGCGAAGAGGGCGGCGGGT
>DRKE01000022.1 GCA_011051925.1 Deltaproteobacteria bacterium | reverse complement strand
GCTCACGGATCGGCCTGAAGCCCCACCGACCCATTCCCCGGGTCCGGACACGGTCCGAGCGGCGGCGACCCTGATCATGCGCGGCGCGGACCCCGCCCATGGCGGATTCGGCAAGGCGCCCAAGTTTCCGACACCGACGAACCTCGAGTTCCTGGTGGCGGCCCTCGACTTCCTCGAGCCACGGCAGGCGGCGGAATGCGCGCAATTCCTCACGCACACCGCAAGGGAAATGGCCCGACGTGGCCTCTACGACCAGCTCGGCGGGGGATTCCACCGCTATTGCGTCGACGCGAGCTGGACGATCCCGCATTTCGAGAAGATGCTCTACGACCAGGGACAGCTCCTGTCCTTCTATGCCGAACTCGTCCGCCGCAGCCACGATGGAAAGGATCTCGTCTGGCCGATCCGGGAGACGGTCGACTATCTCCGGCGCGAGATGCGGGCGCCGGACGGCGCCTGGCATGCCAGCCAGGACGCGGACAGCGAAGGCGTCGAAGGCCGATACTTCGTCTGGACACCCGACGAGATCCGCGACGCCCTCGGCGACGAGGCCGAAGCCTTCTGCACGGCCTACGGGGTTCGGGCGGCCGGCAACTTCGAAGACGGCAGGAGCCAGCTCGTCGACGAAGCCCGGGAGCCACGCGAGCGGTTCGAAGCCGCCCGCGCGAGACTCCTCGAAGTGCGGCACCAGCGAATCCCACCCGCCACCGACGAGAAACGCGTGGCCGCCTGGAATGGCTACGTGATCTCCGGTCTGGCGCGCGCGGCGTCGGTCCTCGACGACGCGTCCATGCTCTCGGACGCGACGACCGCAGCGGATTTCGTCCTCACCTCGATGCGCGACGAGACGGGACGGCTCTACCGGATCCACGACGGACGCCGTGCCCGGCAGCCCGGCTTCCTCGACGACCACGCTTCGATGCTCTCGGCCTGTCTGGATCTCCAGAGAGCGGGTGCGGGCGAGCGCTTCCTGCTCGAAGCGCGGCATCTGGCCGAAGAGATTCTCGATCGTTTCGCCGACCGCGAGACGGGTGTGCTCTACCTCACGCCCTCGGATGCCGCGCCGCTGATCCATCGCCCCCGCGCCGAACACGACGGCGCCACGCCCGATGCCGCAGGACTGGCCCTTCTCGGGCTGACGCGTCTCGCCGCTCTTTCGGAATCCGACGAACTCGCCTCCTTCGTCGAACTCGCGATCGGCGAACACGCCGGCGCTCTCGAGCGCATGCCCCATGCCTTCCCGACCCTGTTGCGCGCCGTCGCACTCCGGAGTCGGGGGCCAGCCGTCGCGGTGATCGTGGGCGAACCCGACGGGCAGGAGACCCGCGCGCTCGCCGCCCGGGCTCGAACGGTCCTTCGCCCCGAGGACGCGGTCATCGTGATCCATCCGGGCCAGAACGAGATGGAGGGTGTCGCGACCAGCTGGCTGATGGGACGGGAGACGATCGACGGGCGCGCCACGGCCTTCGTCTGCCGTGGACGGACCTGCTCCCTCCCCGTCCACGAACCCGCAGCCCTCGTCGCCGACCTGGTTCCATGATCCACGCGGATCCAGGCACCAGCGACCTCTTCCAACGCCAACTCGAACCCATCGCCGGGCAGGCGGATCGGAAAAAGCGAAGATGACGAAGAAACGGGATGCAGAACGCTACGGCACCGGCCACGACGACGGGCTCGACCCCCTCGTCCCCCTCGACGTCGCTCGTCTCGACACGATCGACGCCCTCGTCTCCGCCATGGCGGATACCGCATTCGGCGGGCGGCGGCTCGGCGAAGCGGCCGACGTGCTCGAGGAGATGGTCCGCGACGAGGATTGTTTCCGCGTCGTCACGATTTCCGGTGCCATGACGATCGCCAAGCAGGGTCTCGTGTTATGCGAGATGATCGATCGCGGCTGGGTCCAGGCGGTCGTCGCGACGGGAGCCCTCATGACCCACGGGTTCGTGGAGGGTGCCGGCATGCTCCACTTCAAACATCGTCCTGCCATGCGTGACGAGGAGCTCTATCAGAAAGGCTACAACCGCGTCTACGACACGATCGAACTCGAAAAGAACCTCGACGACGCGGAAGCCCTGCTCGACGGCGTGCTCTCGGAGATCGAGCCCGGCACGACGCTCTCGAGCCACGAACTGCTCGCCCGGGTGGGTCGGATGCTCGACCGCCACGACGCGGGCCGCGCGATCCTGCGGAGCGCGGTCGAGCGCGACGTTCCGATCTACGTGCCGGCTTTCACCGATTCCGAACTCGGTCTCGATTTCGCGATCCACAACCACCGCCTGGTCGCGGAGGGTCGACCCGCTTTCGGCTTCGACCCCTTTCTCGATCTCGAAGATTTCGCGGAACGCGTGCGCCGCCACGACCGACTGGGGATCTTCACGATCGGTGGAGGCGTTCCGCGGAACTGGGCCCAGCAGATCGCTCCCTATCTCGAGATCTGCGCGGATCGACTGGGAACGAACGAGCCGATCCGCCGATACCGGTATGCAGTCCGGATCTGCCCGGAACCCGAACATTGGGGTGGCCTCTCCGGATGCAGCTACACCGAAGGCGTGTCGTGGGGCAAATTCGTTCCCGAAAGCGAGGGGGGGCGCCACGTCGAGGTCCATGCCGACGCGACGATCGCCTGGCCGATCATCGTCCGAGCCGTGATCGAACGGACCCGATGATCCCGAGCGGCCCGCCCGGCTGCCGAACGAATTCTCCGAAAAGCCAGGCAATCGGAGCATCTGAAATATCGAAGGGGATCCCGACCGAGTCGGCCGACGCTCATTCGGGTCACGGATCACATTTTCGGGGACCCATCCGGGCGAAGACGGCCCGGGGAGACCCGATCCTTCCGCCCAACACCGACCTATCAACACAAATCTGACGTTCCATCGAATTCAATGACCCCGATCTACCCCATCGTGGTAACGTCCCCACCGCCATGCTTCGATCGGAAGACATCGCCCATGCCGCTTCGGTCACACGAGGGATCCGGAGGCCGTGCAACCGATGACACCTCCCGAATCCGGGTCGGGGTCGGGGTCGGCCGGATGGGACGAAAGGTCCCCTGGATCCACGAGCCGATCGGACCGACCGCCGAAAGCCGCGATCCGGGTCCTGATCGTCGACGACGAACCGACCTATCGCGAATATCTGGAGCGATACCTCATTCGCGACGGCCTCGAAGTCCGGACCGCCGAGACCGGTGCGGAGGCCATCCGCCTCGCGCGGGAGTTCAGTCCCGATGTCCTGCTCGCCGACTGGATGCTCCGCTGCGAGATGCATGGCATCGAAGTCGGCGAGGTCCTCCGGAACCAATGGCCCGAGCTCCGGATCCTGCTGATGACCGGATTTCCGACCACGGATCTCGAGGCCGAGGCCACGCGGGTCGGCATCGACGGATTCCTCGAGAAGCCTTTTTCGCTCGAAGACCTTTCCGCCGCGATCCGGAGGGCACTCGGGACCGGCCCTTCGTCGTCCGCTGCCTAGGCTGTATGGGCGGGCCTTCCTCGGCCGCGTCGTCCGAAACCCACCCGCCGCGTCGTCCAGGCCCCATCCGCCGCGTGACCCGAAACGCAGCGGCCGTGCGACCCGAGCATCGCCAATGGCGCCGCCCGGTCACGACCCGCCGCGGGGCCGTCTGTCCGTCCGGAGGCCCGCCGATGCCGACGGCCCGATCCCCACGACGGCCCGCGACCCGATCCGCTCAGCGAGCGGAGCCGGCCCCCTCGAAGAGCGAGGGATCCGGTGTCTCGGCCAG
>DRKE01000021.1 GCA_011051925.1 Deltaproteobacteria bacterium | reverse complement strand
GACCATGGCGCATTCGACGAAGCATCCCCGGCCCGTGCGCGCCCGCTCGTTCAAGGCGACCAGCATGGCCAGGGTCGCGTGCATCCCGGCCAGCGGATCACAGGGGCCGCGCGGGATGCGCGGTTGATCGTCGGGATGTCCCGTCACCCAGGCCATGCCCGAGAGCTGTTCCATCGTCTGCGCGAAGCAGACGTTCTCGCGCCAGGGTCCGTCGAGGCCGAAGGCGGGCATGCGGACCATGATGCACCGCGGATTCAGCTTCGTGACCCGCTCCCAGTCGATCCCGAACCCCTCCATCACGCGCGGACTGAAATTCTCGACGAACAAGTCCGCGCCTTTGATCAGCCGATCGAGCAACTCGCGGCCGCGTTCCTTCGAAAGGTCGAGGGTGATGCCTCGTTTGTTGGTATTGGCCGACAGGTAGATGTTGCTCGCCTCCCACCAATCGGGAAAGGACCCGGCGAGCATCCCGCCGACCGTGCGCGCGCCATCGATGTGCCGGACGGATTCGACGTGGATCACGTTGGCGCCCAGGCAGGCGAGGGCATGGGTCGCCGAGGGTCCCGCCCACCAGGTCGTGGCGTCGATCACGCGGAGTCCTTCGAGGGGCATCGCCGTCGGCTCTTCGTCCGCGTTGGTGCCCGACCGTCGAGGCCGCGCCGGAGAAGACGAGAAACGTGCGTCGGGATCCGCGCCGAGGGCGGGTGCGGGCCGTGGGGGCGGAGGGCGTTCCCCGTCGATCCGATAGGGGGGGCACGGGGCTTTGAAGCCTCCACCCGGTGCCTCGCGGTAGATCCCGCGAGCGACGAGCTGTTCGTGTTCGAGGAGCGTCTCCCCGTTTCCGATCGGTGCGACGGGGATCCGCAGCAGGCTCGCCGCTTCGATGGCCTCTGCCGTCGTGTGTCGGCGGGTCCACGCCCGGACGATGTCCTCCCATTCCCCGAGACGCGCGATCCGCTGCATCGCCGTATTGAATTCGCCCGTTTCGCGAAGATCCGGACGCTCGATCATGAGCAGGAAATCGGAAATCTGTTGGGCGGTATTCGTGTTGAAGCCGACATAGCCGTCGCGGGTCGGTTCGATCGAGGGCGTTTCGACGTTCTGTGCGCTTCCGCCCGCGAAATCGGGCCGACCGAAGAGCGAATACATGAGGTCGAGATAGATTGTCGACGCGTGGGCGATCGACTCATGCAGCGAGCAGTCGATGTGTTCCCCTCGGCCGCTCCGGCGGGCACCGTGCACGGCGGCAACGGCCGCTGCCGCGGCGAAGGTGCCCGCGACCCACTCCGTGATGCGGCCGCCCGCGGTATAGGGCTCCTTGCCGGGAACGCCCCGGCCACCGATCGAACCGGATTCGGCCTGGATCGTGAACTCGGTCGCGGGCCGATCGGCGAAGGGGCCTTCGAGACCGTATGGGGAGAACGAGAGCAGGACCAGACCGGGATGGGCCTCGCGGAGGGATCCGCGATCGAGCGGACCGTGCGGCCCGAAATCCTCCACGAGCAGGTCGGCCTCGGCGATCAGGGCCTTCACGTCCGCGTCGTCGGGCGTACCCACCCGACTCCGCTTCGAGGCGTTCAGGAACCGGAAGAGCGGGCTGTCCCCCGTCTCGAGCCAGCCGTGGGTCGCCGACCAGCGGCGCATCGGGTCACCGTCCGCTGTCTCGATCTTGATGACCTCCGCACCCGCATCCGCGAGCAGCTTCGTACAGTAGGGGCCGGCGATGCCGCTCGTGAGGTCGAGGACCCGGAGATCCGCCAATCCGTGCATCACGCGAGCCCGTAGAGCCGTGCGGCCGAATCGTGCAGGACCCGGGCGACGTGCTCTTCGGGCAGATCCGAAAGCGCCTTTTCGGCATAGAGCCGCGGGTGCGTTCCCGCCGATGCCGGGCCCGGCGCCATGCAGGTGGGATGGGGGTAGTCGGTCTCGTAGAGGATGTTGTCCGGGTAGAGCTCGATGGCGTGCTTCAGACCGGCTTCCTCGAACCAGAAGCTTCCGTAGATCTGGCGGCGGAAATATTCGCTCGGCAGGAGATCCCAATCGGGATGTTCCTTCGTAACGCCCGAATTCTTCCACTGCCAGTCGAGGGCTTCGAGCATGAAGGGGATCCAGCCGACCCCGGATTCGACGGAGACCATCTGGAGGTCCGGGAAGCGATGGCAGACGCCGCCGAGGATCAGGTCGGCGAGACAGCGACCGTTGTCGAGGAAGTAGAGTGCCGAGGCGTGTGCGAAATTCGCACGCGGACCGATGTTCGCCGAATCCTCGAGCAGGCCGGAGAGGTCGCCGCCGCCGATGTGGAAGGAGATCGACAGACCGGCATTCTCGGCAGCGGCCCAGATCGGATCCCAATGCGCGTCGCGCAGGTAGGGCATGCCGAAATCCTGGGGTTGATTGCACATCAGGACCGCGCGAAACCCGAGTCCGGCGCATCGTTCGATCTCCTCGACCGAGGCGGCCACGTCCCAGAAGGGGGTCGACATGACGGGCACGAGTCGCCGGGGATCGGCGCTCGCCCACTCGAAGAGGAAGTCGTTGTAGGCGCGGACGCATTCGAGCATCAACTGGCGTTCCCCGAGCTTGAGGAAGCCCGCCGCTCCGAAGCCGCCGATGTTGGGGTAGAGGACGTTCGCGTAGATCCGCTCCTCATCCATGAAGGCGAGACGCGCCTCGGGTTCGATCATGGAAGCGGGAATCTCCGAATACCCGCTCACGAAATTCGGTGGCGAGTCGTCGTGGCCGGCCATCGAGTAGGCCCCCGGCATGCCGATGACCTGGTCCCCGATCACCCAGAGGTCGAGGCCGTCGCGATTCACGACATGGGGGACCCGGTCCTTCCATTTCGACGCCACACGCGACGTGAAGACGTCGGGGGGTTCGGTGACATGGGTATCGATGTCGATCACGCGGTGTCGTTCGAAGAGCGGGGCCGCCATGCCGGGTCCTCCTGTCCGAGTGCGGGTCGACATTCTCGGGCTTCGAAGCCGGGCCCACAAGACGCCCGGCCGAGATGGCGCCGGGGCCTCTGGAGGCTTGGGGGATGTTCCTGGGATCGTATGCAGCCCAGGACGACGCTGCCGACCCGACTCCGCTTCGGATCGGGCGATCCCCGGTCTCCTCCGTCGAGCTTTCGCTCGGGCCGGTTCTCGCGCCAGCGAAGTCCGTCAAGCTCCGATGCCGGGCGCCGATGGGTCCTTCAGGGGAATCGGGATGCTCGAGGAACGATCAGGGGCGGCCACAGGGCAAGCGGATCGAGCCGGTCTGACGATCGTCGAGCTCGTCGTCGTGATCGTCACGATCGGGATCCTGGCGGTCGTGGCACTGCCCCGTCTGGTCCATCTGGCCGATGAAGCCCATACCGCGAAGACCGCGGCCGTCAGTGGGGCGCTCGAGAGTACGATCGATCTCGTTCATTCGAAGTGGCGGGCGCAGGGCGGGGGCACGACGGTCAGCCTCGAGGGAACGACCGTCGAGGTCGGGTCGACGGGCTGGCCGGTCGGCACGGGCGGCCCGCCCATGACGGAGTCGGCTTGCGCGGCGCTTTGGAACGATCTGCTGGCTTCGGCCCCGCCGATCGGGACGAGTTTCGTTCCGGGCCGGAAAGGCTGGGGCACGATGGCCGCGGGGGACTATTGCGTCTGGGTGCTCGAGACCGACACGAATCCGATCCGGGTCATCCTCTACAACAGTGCGACGGGTGTGACGACCTATCTCGTCGTCTGACGTCCGACGCCCGGTCCCGTCTCCCGGGTCAAGACTTCGAGGATCTTCTCGGCTTCAGGATTGCCCGACGCGCGGGCTCGACAGCGCAGGAGCTCCATCCCGGTCCCGCCGCAGGGATCCCCGGCCTCGGACCCGCAAGCCATCGCGAGAAGACAGGCGAGGAGGGCGACGGATCGTCCGCGATGTCGGGAACCGGTCATTCCCTGGCTATCGACCGACCCCCGAGTCGAGTCGAGCGTGCGTCGATCCGCGCCGTCGGTCGGCCGTACACTGGAATGAGGTGGAGCCTGTCGCTCGCGATCGAGGCGAGCCCTTCACGAAGACCGTGCCGCGCCAGCCTCCGGGCTTCAGCACGGACTCGATCATGACCGGGCAGGTCCAGCCGGGTCCGGCGTCGGCCCGGATCAGAGCTGGGAGGACGAATCCGGACGTGTCGGCGGGTCGAGTCGGGCGTGCTCCTCGGCTTCGCGCAGACACTCGTCGACATAGCTGCGGATGCGGTACATCTCGTCGCCGCTGAGGCCCTGGCCCACGATGGCCGAGACGTAGATGCCGAGGGCGATGAGAAGCGAAACCAGGGGAACCAGCAGGGCCCAGGGCTGGTGGCCGAGCAGGATCTGGGCGATCGCGAAGGTCATCGCGAGAAGGGCGATCACGAGACAGACGCCGATCGCGAAGACGAAACCGACCCAGATTTCCGGGCGGGGCGAAAAGGTTCCCCAGATGCGGGTTGCGACGACGGCTTCCTCGCACTCGTCGTCTTCGCCGATCGTCAACTCGAGACAGGGCGACCAGAAATGCTGCTTCTCGCCACAGATGCGAAGCCTGCCGTGGCTGCGCGAGAAATCCCCCTCGACGGCCTGGGGGTTGTCGTCGAGCCGTTCTCGCAGGACGGCCATCGCGTCCTCCGGGCGGCAGGACGCGGTGGTGACGAACGAGGGTCTCATGCGCGGTAGCGGCATCGGCGATCCGTCGATCGGTTGGCGAGACGCATCCAGTCTATCCCAGGAACGCGGGCAGGTGGGGACCGGATTCCGGCGTGGGGCAACCGGTCCTGGATCCGGGTCGCGCGTCCCCTGGATCGACGCGTTGCCGCTATGTTGTCCCGGCATCGGTCCGGCGAGGGGACGCGACCATCCTGCCGCATGCTCTGCGGTGCCGGCTGCGATGCCGGCTGCGATGCCGGTTGCGAGAGGAGGCCCGGTCATGAGAGAACTGTCGCGAAGGAATTTCATGCTCTGGTCCTCTGGGGCCTTCGCGGGAAACATGCTCGTCGGAGGGCTCGCCGAGGCCAGCGATGGAGAAGGGGCCCGTCGGCCCGGGCCGGATCCCTCCCGGAGCGGACTCGTCACCGGGAAACCCAGACCGCTCAAGCACGCGTCGATCCCCGGCTTCCTGACCGCGGAGCAGATCGCGCCTCATCATGCCGCTCACTACGCCGGGGCACTCCGGGGTTATACCGCAGCGGAGAGTCGGCTCGACGAGTCGATCCGGTCGGGCCGATCGATCGACGCGGCCACTCACGCTGCGCTCGAGCGAAGCGTCGTGCGAAAGGGCAACAGCGTCGTCCTTCACGAACTCTATTTCGATGGCATGGCACCGCAGGCGTCCGATCCCGCCGAGGCGGTCCGCAGGGCGATCGGGGCGCGGTTCGGGTCCCTCGAGAAATGGGCGACCGACTTCATCGCTTCAGCGAGGGAGGCGGCCGGCTGGGCCATTCTCGCGCGGCATCCCGTGAATGGGAAGCTCTACAACGTCGTCTGTGACGAGCATGCGATCGGGGCTCTCTGGATGGCCTCCCCGCTGATCGTTCTCGATACCTACGAACACGCGTTCTACGTCGACTACCAGGATCGCAAGGCCGAATACGTCGAGAGATTCGTCGATCACATCGACTGGAGCGAGGTCGCGGCGCGCGATGCAGAGGCATGACTTCCGATGGCCCACCCGGCCCGGCTCGGGCGCGGTGGGGTGGGGTGGGGTGGAACTGGGGGCGTCCAGGATCCCGGATGCGGCTGCGACGACATCGAAGGCCCCACTCGCGAGGCTTTCGATCCACCCGTGGCTATCCGCCGCTCGCCGAAGGCCGGAGCGTGGTCCGGAGCGTTTCGACGACATAGTGATAGGCGTCGACCGTGGTCGGCCCGGTGTCGCCCGGACCCGTCGGTACGTTCCAGCGCGAGACGTTGAAGAAGAGATCGACCCCCAACCCGTCGGCGCTGAGGCGCGTGTAGCGGTCGATGAAGAGGGGCGCATAGCCCGCGACGGTCTGCCACGTCAGCGGGGAGGAAGTGCATGCCGGCGTATTCGGCTGGAGACCACTCATCGGATCCGGTGGGACGGCCAGCGGGCGGAACCGGCGCTGGGCGGGCAGGCGGCCGTCGTGATTCGCGGGGTCGATCGCGAGATTCCAGACCCAGGGACGGAGCGGATCGCCCGTCACCAGCGTCGTGCCGAGGTCGGCGTCGACGAACTGGGCCGTATTCGACGTTCCCTGGTAGGCGGGTGAGAGCAGCATCACGAGGCGGTCGATGACCGTCCCGTTCGTGAGGGTCTGTTGGACGCGGATCGTCGAGGTATAGCCCGCGCCGGAGCCGTCGATCGTCGTTCCGCAGGCATCCTCGAAGCGACTGTAGGCGCTCTTGTCGGAGACCTCGATGATCGCCTTTGCGTCGGATTCGCTCGTGCTCCAACAGAGGTCGCCGCCGGGGGCCTGATAGTCGGTGCCCGCGAAATACCAGGGCGACACCTGGCGTGTGGGATCCGCCGCCGCGGCCGTGAGGTCCGACTCCGCGACGAAGGCGAGGTACACGTCGCTCGCCTTCCACAGCCCCGTTCCGAAGAGGAGCAGGCCACGTGTGCTCGGGCCCGTCGGAAGCGGGAGCTTGCAGGGGCCGGAACGCGCTGCGTCCTGATGATCGGCCGCATCGACGGCGACGGCGGCCGCATGGATGAAGTGGGCGCTGAAACCACTTGACGAGAAGGGCAGGCCGTTGTTGAGGACGGTCCAGTCGAGACCGAGATTCGTGCTCGCCGTCAGGTAGGAGCGGCCCTGGGCAAGATCGTTCGGATCCTGCACGGATGCCAGCATGAAGATCGTCTCGCCGATGGCCCAGGCGCCCGTCGGCGTCGTGTTCGGCAGGACCTGGACACAGGCGTCCGCATGCACGCCGGCGAGATGGACCGGTCGGAAGCCGTTCGTCGAGGCGAGATCGCAGACCGGCTGGGCCTCGCCCGTTTCCTGGTTGCGATAGACGAAGTCGAGTTCGACCCCGTCGGAGGGATCCCCGTCCATCGAGACACCGATCGCGTCGCCCTCGAAGGGGCCGGAGGGGCCCACGAAGGTCTCGTCGGCGCGGGGGACGTGTTTCTGGACCATCCCCGTATCGGCGAGCACCTGGAGATCGAGCTGATCCGTATCGCCGAAGAGGTAGAAGGTCACGGTCTGGGAGCCGCCCCCCATGGCCGAGGTCGTGAGGGTGACCGGCAATCCGAGATCCGTTCCCCAGAGGATGTCTCCCCCCGAGGCAGCCGATTGGGTATAGGCGGGATAGCTCGTCTGCTGGGCGACCTCTCCATAGCCGAGGAGCGTACCGACGGAGGTGGTGCTCTCGACCGTGAACAGTTCCCCGGCGGCGGGTGAACTTCCGGAGGATCCGCCTCCGCAGCCGGCGATTCCGACGAGAAGCGCGACCAGGGCGCCCATCCCGATGCGACTCCGATCCTTCCGGTCGCAAGCAATGGAGATCATCATGCGAAAGACCTGTTTCTCGGTGTTCTCCGTGGGGTGTGCCACGGCGAGGGCGGATTCGTTCCGCGTCGCCGTCCCATGTCGAGAGGCGGATCGGCAATTCGTTCGAGGGACTGAAACACTTCTTCGAGACACTGCCACCGTCGCCGGTGAACCTCGTGAGCGGCTCCCGCCCCTTGTCGCAATGGCCGTGCAGGATGGGGTGTGACGGGGGGTGAGGAGATCGTCCCGATCGGGCCCTGCTCGGCACACGGACTGTCGTCCTCCCTTGATCTCGGCTCTTCCTTCGAGCCCGTCTCGAAAGTCCCTTCGACGCGGTGGACAGTGGGGTCGACGCAACGCGTCAGAAGGCAATTCCTCCGGGAGATGGCCGCGGGACGCGGGATCGGACGGGTGCCGAGGTCCGATCGATCGCTGCCCCCTGGTGGTCAGGAAATCCCGCCCTATTCTTGGTTGATCATTCTAGAACGTTCAACCAAGAGGGATGCCATGGATGACCAGACCTATCTCGAGCGGGTTCGCGACCTGATTCCCGGGATTCGCGGACGGGCCGCGACTTGCGAGGCGGATCGAAGGCTGCCGGAGGAGACCTTCAAGGAGTTCCAGG
>DRKE01000020.1 GCA_011051925.1 Deltaproteobacteria bacterium | reverse complement strand
CGCCATCAGGCCGCGCCGATCGATCGGACGGTTGGGAAAGGACATCGATTCGTGACTCCCGGATTCGAGGCGGGGTGGAACGCCGATGTTCCGCCCTCGACCATTGTACGGGGCCGGCGTGAATTGGTTTCCCACGCGCGATATCCTCGGCGCCGCTCGTGATGCCCGACCGGCCCGATGGCGGAAGGGATCGACGGGCGTGCCCGTCGAGTCGAGAGGAGGCAGCTTTGCGGATGGAGCGTCTGGATGGAGTGGCTCGGGTCGGGGTGGGGGGCGGCCGGAGGCCGGATCGGCCCGGGAACAAATCCGGATCCGGGCGGCCGGAGAAGTGGAAGATGAGAAATCGCGCTGTCCTGGTCCCGCTTCTCTGGTTGGGCCTTCTCGGCGCCTGCTCGGACGAGGCGCCTTCTCCCTCGGCGTCGGGGCTCGCCGATGCGAAGTCCGTTGTCGAGCGTCCGGCGGTCGAGCCGGCTGCAGCGGCTCCCCCGGGCCGACCTGCCGAGGACGCCACCGCGAAGGGGGTTCCGTTGCCGACGATTCCCCATCCACCGATGCCCGCCCGGCCCGGACCGGTCGAGGAGCGGAGTCCGGAAGAGCTGATCGAGGCGGGGCGTGCGGTCTACAACGCCAATTGCATCGCCTGTCACAATCTCGATCCGACGCAGGACGGGGCGCTCGGCCCCGCCGTCGCAGGCTCTCCGCTCCCGCTGATCGAGGCGCGGGTGATGCGGGCGGAGTATCCGGAAGGATATACGCCGAAACGGCCGACGCGGGTGATGGTCCCGCTCCCGCATCTCGAACCGAAGCTGCCCGAACTGGCCGCCTACCTGGCGTCGCTCGAGTCTTCATCCTGATCGGTCCATGAAGATCGGACGCCCCGCCCGGCCAGGGCCGAGCGGGGCGTCAACGTCATGCGAAGCGATTCCCTTCCGGAATGCGCTGGCGTCCCGAGACGCCTCTTCGCGGCAGATCGGTCAGCTGTTCAGGAACGCGCCGACGACATAGAGCACGAGCCAGAGCGCGAGGCCCCCATGGATCGTGCCGGACACGGTCGTGAGCGGCTTCTGGGTTGGCGCTCCGGGACCGATCAGGCCGTTGATCTCGACGGCCAGGATGAGGCCTCCCGCGACCAGCCAGTAGACGAGATCGTTGTTGCCCGACAGGAAGCCCGGCAGGTTCGCGGCCGAGACCATGAAGAAGACCATCGGGATCGAGAAGAGGGTGTTGGTCCGGGAAGCCATGCCGGCCCTGGCGCCACGGGCGGCGGCCTCGGGAATCGGCTCACCCCCGGCGGCGACCTGTTCCGCGTTCTTGATCACGACCTGCTGTGCCGGCCAGATCACGAACCAGACGTTCGCCCACATGAGCGTGCCCATCAGGCCGCCCGTCAGGATCTTCGTCATGTAGCCGTCGGAGAGGGGGATGTGGAGATGGAAATACCGGTACGTGACGATCGTCCAGCCCGACAGGAAGGTGAACATGGCCCCCCAGCGGAACCACCACAGGGCGTTCGGAACCAGGCCCCGGGTCATCGGGCCCTTGGCCGCACCGCCGAGTTCGGACCCGAAGAAGGGCGTCTGGATGAAGTTGAAGTAGTAGAGAACGCCGATCCATGTGATGCCGGCCAGGACGTGGAGCCAGCGGAGCAAGACTTCGATGCCATTCCCACTCGTGATGAGATCCATGGATGATTTCCCTTTCCTGTTGCCTGTTTTGCCTGTTGGCTGTTCGTGTTGCCGCTCGGGCCTTGCCCGAGCGCGGCTTGAGACGTGTTCGAATCGTGTTCGCGCCTCATTCTATCTCCCCATGGGCGGGAATCTAGTGGCATTTCGGCACGGAGAGGCGGAAAACCCCGTCGAATCGGCGAATGGGTGTAGGGGCAGAAAGGACCCGGCGTCCGGTGGGGTTCCGGGATCGGCCGGGATCCGGTCGGCCCCGCCCGGGCCACGGGGCCGGGCGAGCCGCCTCGATCGGCCGGGGCGGGCGAATCGCCGCGATTGCCTATCCTCCCGCGCTCGTCCCTGCTGCACGTGATGGTCGGTCAGCCTCTCCGGACCCGCGTCGATCACGGTCTGGCCGGGGCGGACCGGCATTCGCGCGGATTCGCGCGACGGAGAACGATCGATGCAGCAACGCCAGATCCTCGTGACGGGCAGCCTGCCCTACCTGAACGCGGACATCCATCTCGGCCATCTCGTCGAATATCTGCAGGCGGATTTCTGGGCGCGCTTCCAGAAGATGCGAGGACATGAGGTCCGCTATTTCAGCGGTGACGACACGCACGGGACGGCGACGATGCTGCGCGCCCAGAAAGAGGGAAGGAAACCCGAAGCGATCCTCGCCGAGGTGAAGGCCGCGCACGAGCGCGATTTCCGTGACTTCGGAATCGATTTCGATCACTACGGCAGCACGCATTCGCCCGCCAACGAGGCCGTCGTCCACGAGATCTGGGCGGCGCTCCGCGCGCAGGGCTGCATCGAAGAGCGTGACGTGACCCAACTCTTCGATCCCGAGGCGGGGATCTTTCTCGCGGATCGCTTCGTCGTCGGGGGTTGTCCCCGCTGCAAGGCGTCGGGGCAATACGGCGACAATTGCGAGGTCTGTGGCGCGACCTACGACCCGAGCGAGCTGATCGATCCGAGAAGCGCGATCACGGGCGCCATTCCCGAAGAGCGCACCCATCCCCATCTCTTCGTGAAACTCGAGCCCTTCCACGATTTCCTCGAAGCGTGGACGCAGGCGCCGGGCCGCGTTCCCGTCGAGACCGCGAACTGGCTGAAGGGAAGCTTCCTGTCCGAGCCCCTGCGCGATTGGGACATCTCGCGCCCGGCTCCCTATTTCGGTTTCGAGATTCCCGATTCGCCCGGAAACTACTTCTACGTCTGGGTCGACGCGCCGATCGGGTACATCGCCGCCACGCGGGAATGGTGCGAGGCGAACGGGGACGATCCCGATCGCTGGTGGCGGAACCCCGACTGCGAGATCCATCAGTTCCTCGGCAAGGACATCGCCTACTTCCACACGCTCTTCTGGCCGGTGATGCTGAAGGTCGCGGGCTTCCAGCTGCCGAAGGCGGTCCATGTCCATGGATTCCTCACCGTCGGCGGCGAGAAGATGAGCAAGCGGAAGGGGACGTTCATCCGCGCGCGGACCTTTCTCGAGCATCTCTCTCCCGAATATCTCCGCTACTACTATGCGAGCAAGCTCTCCTCACGCGTCGACGACATCGACCTCAACTTCGACGAGTTCGTCCAGAAGGTGAACGCGGATCTCGTCGGAAAGGTCGTGAACCTCGCGAGTCGGACCGCCCGCTTCGTGAAGGGGCGCGAGTTGCCGGTCTCCTATCCGGCCGGGCGTGACGAGGGCCTCTTCGCGGCGGGGGTCGCGGCGGGGGAGACCATCGCCCGGGCCTACGAATCACGCGACACGAATCGGGCGATGCGCGAGATCATGGCGTTAGCCGATCGCGCGAACGAGTTCGTGGAGTCCCGTGCGCCCTGGAAGCTCAAGAAGGACCCGGACAGGGCGGATGAGCTGCTCGAGATCTGCGCCATCGCGCTCAATCTCTTTCGCCAGATCACGATCTATCTCGCCCCGATCCTGCCGCGCTTCGCCGAGGAGTCGGCGCGCTTGTTGTCGATCGAGGGCACGACGCGTTGGCGGGATGCGAGCGAGCCGGTCGTGGGGAGTCGGGTCGCGAAATTCGAGCATCTCATGGAACGGGTGGATCCCGAGAAGGTGACGGCGATGATCGAAGCGAGCCGGGAGATCTCCGACGCGACGAACGATGGGGCCGGGGCCGCAGACGAAACGGCGGGGGCCTTCGCGGACGCCCCGGCCCTCGCGGGCGAGCCCCTCGAAGCCGAGTGCACGATCGACGACTTCTCGAAGATCGACCTGCGGGTCGCCGAGATCGTTTCGGCCCGGGCCGTACCGAAGGCCGACAAACTGCTCGAGCTCGAGTTGTCCCTCGGTGGAGACGAACGCCGCCGCGTCTTCGCCGGCATCAAGAAGGCCTATCAGCCGGAAGATCTCGTCGGGCGTCTCACGGTCGTCGTCGCGAATCTCGCTCCCCGGAAGATGAAATTCGGGACGAGCGAGGGGATGGTCCTCGCAGCCGGACCGGGTGGAGATGAGCTTTTCCTCCTTTCGCCCGACGCCGGTGCGAAGCCGGGACAGCGCATCCGCTGACCGGTCGCGTGCCGCGGCCGTGATCGGGTTGGGTTCTCGTGCCCGGCCGACCTCGGGACGAGCGCGCTCGTTTGCTCCGGCTCGACCGCAGGGATGGACATCCGACGGTCCGGCCACGACCGCGCGCTGTGTGCGTCCCACCCTCGCGACCGTCCGGAACACCTGCTGGCTGTTCCCACGGATCGGGACGGAGCGGGATGGGGGTGCCGCGCGCAGTTTGCGCAGGCGCGCACGGCATTCGATCGAAGTCGGGCATCCGCGCGCCGGAGCCTGTCCGAGCACGGTGCCCCCATCCCGCTCCGTCGTGGCACGACATCCATTCCGGAAGCCCTCGGGCACGACGATCGGTCGCGCGCGTCCTCGGATCGGAGGCATCCGCTCGATCGTTGGATCCATGCTCCGACACCCGAGCGATCCGAAGCGCGCGTCCCACCCCGCCCGGTCGCCTGGACCGCCTCGATCCCGCCCCGGCGTTCCGAGGTCGGATGGGATGGGGGTGCCGCGCGCAGTTTGCGCAGGCGCGCACGGCATTCGATCGAAGTCGGGCGTCCGCGCGCCGGAGCCTGTCCGAGCACGGTGCCCCCATCCCATCCGACCCTGGCACGACTGTCACCCCGAGCGCGTTTCAGCGCCGCAACCCCAGGTTGAGGATCCGCTGGATCAGGTCCTGGTACGACAACCCCGCCTTGGCGGCGGCCGACGCCAGCTCCTCGTAGTTTGCGAGTTCCGGGTTCGGGTTCGCCTCCAGGAAATAAAGCTTCCCATCGTGCGAGAGTCGGTAGTCGATGCGCGCATAACCTTCGAGCGAGAGCATCCGGTAGATCCGTTTGCTCGACCGGACGAGGCTCGCCTCGACCCCGTCGGGCAGCTTGCGCGCCGAGGAGATCCGGACGCCGTGCTTCTTCTGGTATTCGACGTTGTGCTTGAGACTCTCGGTCGCGATCAGTTCCTCGCCCGGGTCGAGTTCGTCGACGATCAGCTCACGGGGGGGCAGCGCGACCAGTCGGTCGTTGCCCAGAACGGCGACGTAGATCTCGCGCCCCGAGATGAACTCCTCGACGATGGCATCCGTCCCGACGCGTTCGTGCATGAACTGGACGCGCGCGGCGAGGGCCTCGTCGTCGCGGACGATCGAGGCCTTCGAGATCCCCATCGAGGCCTCTTCGACCAGCGACTTCACGATCAGCGGGAAACCGAGCCGCTTCGGTCGGCGGACGCGCCGGCCGGTTCGGGCGACGAAGAAACGCGGCACCGTGATCCGATGGTACATCGCGACCTTCTTCGAGAGCGCCTTGTCCCGCGCGAGAACGAGGCCCCGCGGATTGTT
>DRKE01000019.1 GCA_011051925.1 Deltaproteobacteria bacterium | reverse complement strand
GCCGAGCATCTGCCGGTGGTTGGTATGGATGAAGACGGTGGGCCTGTCGCTCGATACCGTCGTCTCTTCGGACATCATCGTCCCCTTCCTCCTGCCATGCTTCCGCTCCGGCGACCGACCGGGCCTCCGGTCGGCTGCGAAGCGTCCGAAAGGCTATCACAGGCCCCGGAGGGTTCGCGTGATGGACGCCCCGGTCCCGCGATCCGGATGGCGCGACGCATCCTGAAGGGCATCCCGCCGGCCTCGGATCTTCAACCGGCCTTCTCGGATTCCGGTGACAGCAACGCGCGAACACGCCCGGCCACCCGGTCGAGATCGTGATCGACGAAGGGCGGCGGAACGACCCATTCCTGCCCGAGCCAGCAGGCCCTCTTCCCGTCGACCAGGAGTCGGGGAATCGCTGAAAGGTCCCGGCTGTGGATCGGCCGACCCAGGCGGTACATCATCCTGGCCCGGAAGCCGCCCGCCGGAATCGGATCGGATGTCGGCGAGAGCGGTCGCATCCATCCGAGCTCGGTGATCCGACGCTCGACGGGACCGAGCGTGCTTTCGAGCGGATGGATCGCCAGGGGGCGGCCGAGCCGCGCGACTTCGACCAGCATCGAAGCGCTATCGGAAGTCACGACGAAGCGATCCGCAAGGCCGAGCAACGCATGATAGGGATTCCCACCCGTCGTCGCGTCCGATCCGAACTCGAAGAGGCGCGTGGACTCCGGCCGCTCGCGTCGAAGCATCTCGACGACGTCGCGTGGCGTCCGACGGCTCGTCGTGATGTAGAGCGACCCCTGATCCTCGCGCACGCTCGCGAGCGTCTTCTCGAAAAGCGCCCGCGCGACGGCGAGATCGAAACGCAGCCCGCCGGTCGGTCCGCCGACCATCAGGGCCGTGAGTGGGCGTGCCATCCCGGCGAGCCGGGGCTGCCAGGTTCGCACCGCCGATGCGAGCCGCTCCGGATCCGCGTTCATGAAGGGCAGGTCGTGTCGGACGACATTCTTCGCGTCGCGGACCCGATAATGCGCAGCGGCGACGATCAGGTCGACCGACGAATGCAGACGCCGGGGCTGCCCGACCATGACCAGACGCGTCCCGCCCGACGAGGCGCGTTTGATCCAGAACCCGACACACGAGAGACGTCGGCCCGCGGTGATCACGAGATCGGGCCAGGGTGGCTCGAGGGCATCGGATCCTGCCATGTCGACATGGTCGAGTCGGGGTCGGACCCACGGCTTCCCGTCCAGCCATCGAGGCAGCATGCGGATCGTCTTCGTTTCGAATTTCCAACCGACGGCCCGCGCCAGGTTCAGGATCTGGGCATTGTCGCCGGGTTTTTCACCGAGAAGAAGCCAGACCCGGGGATGGCTGGATCCCGGGCCGCGATCGACCTCCTCATGAGCGGCGTATCCGCCCTCCTCTTCGATCTCGCGTTCGATCCCGGACACCCGCCCCCCTCCAACCCGCGTTCGTGCACGGGCAGGTCATCCGGGAAAATACCACCCCTCGCGAGATCGTGAGGAAAGACCGGAGGCCGACCCCGCCGTCCCGACCGGATGGCCCGTGCGATGATCTCTAGGCCGAGGAGTCCGGCCGGGACTCCAGCTGGGCGAGGACGGCACGAGCGTCGTCGAAGGCATGGCGCTTGTAGTCCGAGTCGACCCGGGCGAGTGCGCCGTAGCCGATGGCCGGCGCCAGAGCGAAGAGGGCCGCGGCCCCCGCCGAACTCCGCAGGAAACAGCGCCGGTCGACGGCGGGATGTCGCCTGAGGCTCGCCGCGAGGAAGGCGCCGGCGACCCAGCCCCCGGCCGACCGGAAATGGACGCGCTCCCGGCGATCCGCCTCGTCGCGTCCGACCTGCAGAAGCAGGCGCGCGAGATCGAAGGCCTGGGGGTCGAGTGGAGGCGCCGCTCCCGCCAGACCTGCGGCTGCGGCGGGAAGCATCTCGACCGATCCCTGGAATCCGAAGTGGTCGGAAAGGGAGCGATCCCGACCCCGGATCCGCTCGGGTTCACCGAAGAGGCGGTCTGTCCCTGCCGGACGCCAGGCCAGGTCGCGTCCGGGACGGATGAAGAGGAAATCGATCCGTTTGTCGGGCCCCGAGCGATGATGCTTGTAGTAGTTCGATTTCGAGAGCGTGGGATGGCCGCGACCGTCGCCGAGTTCGGTCGCGCGGGTGAGGCCGCTGAAGATCCGATACTCCATGTCCTCACGCGTGCAGTTGAAATCCCCCCCGACGATGATGCTTCCCTTGAGATCACTCATGACACCGATGATCTGCAGCAGCTGGGCCGTCCGCACGGCGCTGTTCAAGCGCGGGCGCGCGCGGCGATAGCGGGCGTGGAGATGGGTGTTGATGAGATGGAAGGGGCCGCTGGGCCCTTCGATCGAAAGGGTCTGGAAACCCTTGCCACCGAGGAACTCTCCCTGGGCGAGGCGTTCCGGATCTCCCCGGAACCGAAAGATCTCGAATCGGCTCGATCGGATCGGATACCTCGACAGGACCATCAACCCGCCGTCGGCCGAATCCCCACCGGCCACTTCGAGATTCGCGGCGATGGCCGCTTCGAGCAGCGTATTCCGAACCTCATCGGTCCAGACTTCCTGGAGGAGAAGACAGTCGAGAGCGAGATCGGGCAGCCGGTCGGCGAGGCCCCGCATCCGGGACGACACATCGTCCGAGAATGCTTCGGGGAGACCCCAGACATTGAAGGTGCCGAGGCGCAACGGCATGTCACCTCCTCGAGCCCGGTCGGCAGGATTTCGTTCGCTCGTTCCTGCAGACGGGAACTGCAAGCTTCGCGCCGAGCGCCCGTCTTCCAGCAGGCAAGTCCTGTTTTGCGTGACACCGTCGTAGGGTGGCCGGTTTCCTGCGCGTCTTCTTCCGCGAACTGAATCGCCGTCATCAGGCGAAGCGGCAACCGGAAGAGAACCGGCTTTCCGATCTTCGCCCTCGGGCTTCCCTTCGATCGGAGGCCCTCCCCGACTTCGCTATCGTGGCGCTGCCCGTTCCAACCTGCCCGACCGCCGGTCGAACCGAGGAGTCCATGTCGAAGATCGATCTTTCCGCCGAGCTCGAAGCCGCCGTCGTCGCGGTTCGGGATGCGGCGCGCGTCTGCCAGAGCGTTCAGCGGAATCTCGTGAGCGCCGCCACCCTCGAGAAGAAGGACCGCAGTCCCGTCACCGTGGCGGACTTCGCTTCCCAGGCCCTGGTCTGCTCGTCTCTGGCCGGAAACTCACGGATCGCCGCGATCGTCGGGGAAGAAGACGCCGGGGAACTCCGGGAGGCCGGGGCGGAAAGCGTCCGGGAAAAGGTCGTCGAGCATGTACGCAGCATTCGCGGCGGCCAGATCAGCGACGACCAGGCCCTCGACTGGATCGATCTCGGCGGCGTGACGCCCGACTCCTCGATCGAACGCTATTGGACACTGGATCCCATCGACGGAACCAAGGGCTTCCTGCGTGGCGAGCAATATGCGATCGCCCTCGGCTTGATCGAACACGGCCGTGTCGTCCTCGGGGTCCTCGGATGTCCGAATCTGCCCGGCCCCGGTGGCCAGGCCGGCTGCCTGCTCACGGCGGTCCGCGGAAAGGGCGCCGGCGCGCGACCCCTCGCGGCCTCGGGACGCGAGGGCGCCACAGCGATCCATGTCAGTCCGATCGAGACGACTTCGGCCGCACGTTTCTGCGAATCCGTCGAGTCGGGCCATAGCGACCAGGGCCAGAGTGCCCGGATCGCGGCGGCCCTCGACATCACGGAGGAACCCGTCCGTGTCGACAGCCAGGCGAAATACGCGATCGTGGCCCGGGGCGAGGCGCAGATCTACCTGCGCCTGCCGACCAGCCGGGAATACCGCGAGAAGATCTGGGACCACGCTGCGGGCATGATCATCGTCGAAGAAGCGGGCGGGAGGGTGACCGACGCGCGCGGAAACGAACTCGACTTCGGCCATGGGCGGATGCTCGAGAACAACGCCGGTGTCATTGCCACGAACGGACGACTCCATGATGCCGTTCTCGAAGCCGTCGCCCGATTCGTGGATCTCGACTGAGGGCGGTGGCGGATCGCGGCGGATTCCGGTTCGTCGTCCTTTCCCGATCGCGACCGACCCGAGGCCACCGGCGGAACACCAGAGGCCGCCTCATCAACCCTTCGGTGAATGGACGAGGAAATACCAGGCCCAGGGCAGCAGGACCGTGTAGAGAAGGATGCCGGAGATCGCCCAGGGAAGCTGACTTGCAGAGAAGGCGGCCACGCCTTCGAACCCGCGATGACGAACGGCAATCCGATTCCCGACGACGCCGAGGGCGACACTCGCAGCGGACACGATCACCCATCCGAGCAGGAGAGCGATGCCTTCCACATCGCTTCCCGGCCCCCGCAAGGTCATCCAGAGAAGTCCTGTCTCCAGTCCGAGCAGGACCATTCCCGGAAGTCGCATTCCGTGGGCCCCCATCCAGATGGGCGCCAGGAGCATCGCCCCGGGATTGAAACCGCGAATCGCGCCCGCCGACTCGCCCCCACCCTCATCGGCGGCGCCGGCCGCAGCCGCGTACACGCGCTCGCGATGCTGCAGGAGAACGCCATAGAGCGCCAGGACACCGAGCGTGATCGAATAGGCCGCGATGACGAAGATCATGATCGGATCGTCCACTCCCGTCGCAGTCGAATGGGTCGCGCCTTCGGCATCATGGAATCCTCGGCCCGTCGCGAACGATCTCCGGTCGCCATCGCAACGCCCGCTTTTCCCGCAGCGCCCTTCGCGCCAGAACCGGCGCTCGATCGCAGGGGAGGAGAGAGAGGGGAAAGAGAAAAGGGAGGAGGAGCGTCTCGCGTCCGAAAGGCGATGCGCGGCGGACCGAACGAACGGACCGCCGCGCAGCTCTCCTGGATCCCGGCTCCGATCAGCTTCCCGGCAAGCGAAGAATCAAGGTCGCTCCCCGGGTCGTGGCCTCGAGATTCGACCATTCGGCCAGAAGCCGACATCGCGTCACCTGAGCACTGCCCGGCGAACCCATCTTGATCTTGAGTTCACCCTTCGGGCTCTTGTTGAGACGATCGATCACTTTGGACCAATCCCTGACTTTCCTCATGAGATAAAACCTAACGCTGTTGATGTGTGGAAAAAGTAAACGCCTACCACTAGAATAGCTCTTCTACGGATTTCGCCACCGTCCGAAGTGGACTTTCGACACGCGAAGCAGGGCCTACGGGATCGAAACCGGTCGGGCCTAACCATCGTTCGTTCATCGAGTCCCATGGATGCATGATGGATGAAGGACGCGGTCGGCCCTGTCCGGAGATCGGGCCAGGTCGTCGAGCCCTTCCCGGGACCCCTCGCGCATCCCGCTCGGACCCACATGTTCGGTCGGACCCCCATGCAAGTGGGTCGGGATATCCCCCGCCACGGCCTCGTCCCTCTCGTCGGACATCGACCGGATTGAACGCGTCCATACGGGCATGCCGACCGAAGACGGAAGGCCCCGACGTTCCATTCCGACCCGGGAACCGGACCCAGCCCGTTTCACGAACCGGCCGGAACGTGACGACGGACACACACCGGACGACCGGCCCGTCCGGCAGACCGGACGGGCTCGCGTACATCGTGTCGGAATCGGCCGAAAACGGCACACAAGAAGACACCGATCCGCGTCGGAAGCGTTTGTCGACCGCCTCAGGGGGGGCCTCTACGAGGCCTCTCGCGTCCAGACAGCCGGAATCCGACTGGGGCTTCCCCCCGATTCCCGAGTGCGGCCGCGGCTGAATCCATCACCGGGGATTCTCATAGAAGACATAGGAGGTCGAGTAATCGCTGAACTCGAAATAGACCTTCTTCTCGCCCGGATCGACGATCCGATTGAAATTCTCATCGAGCACTCCGTACCCGAAACGATAGGGGCGAGGTTCTCCCCGTCTGGTCCCCCTGGCGGTGGACAATTTGTCGATCCGGATGAACTGCTTCACGAGCTTCGTGCCCGCATAGACCTCGAGCACGCCATCGGTCCCCGTCCAGTTCTGCACGGCGCGACCGATCTCATTCTGCGTTTCCTGCGTGCATCCGACCGGAATGAACCCGACGAATGCCACCATCATCGCCATCCACCCAAGCAAAGCCGCCCTCATCGATGATCCCTCCGTCAACACGATTCTTCCGACTGCGATCCCGACGGTCCCGACGGCCAATCCCACCCTTTCCCCGTCTGGATCCCACAGCACGCGACTCTTCCCTTCAGATCCTGCTCGAGAGGGGGCTCACCTGTTCCCCGCCTCCACCTCGAAGGCGATGACGAGTCCACGCTCGGCCAGCGAATGGGCCAGGCGGGGGGAGAGCTCGAAGGCTCCGTCGCGACCGTCGAAAGCGATGCGACAGAGAATCGAAGCGGAAAAGCGGGAAGTCAAGCTGGCCCATTCGTCGCCGTCGCTCGTGACGGCGGCCAGAAGCGCCTCCACATGATCTTCGATGTCGGATCGTTCGTCGACCGGGCTCTCGAGAATCCAGGCCCCCGTCGGCTCGATCAGGGAGAGATTCGCCGCCGAAACCTTGTCGCCCTTGCGGTGGGACGAGGTCGCTTCGCAGCCCAGGAGCGCCGAGACCTCTTCGGGTTCGAGTCGATCGCCAAAGACGCGAAGGGACACCCGGACCCGAGCGATCGCTGCCAAGAGATTCTCCCTTT
>DRKE01000018.1 GCA_011051925.1 Deltaproteobacteria bacterium | reverse complement strand
GTTCCGTTCATGTCCAGCCGAGAGTCTTCGCGCTCCTCCGCTATCTCGCGGCGAATCCGGATCGGGCGATTTCCCGTGATGAACTCCTGACCCGAGTCTGGGCCGACGCGAAGGTGACCGATGCGTCCCTCTCCAGGGCCATTCGCGCTCTTCGTCGGACGCTGCAGGCCGATCCGGATCTCCGGGAAGCCGTGGAGACCATTCGAGGACACGGCTATCGCTTCGGCCCATCGGTCGAGATCGTCGAAGAGGCGGCGTTCGAGTCCGATGAAGGCGCCGCTTCCCCCTTCGTCTCGAGAGAGCAGGCAGTCGCGAGCTTGTCCCGGGCCGCGGGATCCGCTCGCCACGGCCGGCGACGGTTCGTCCTGATCGTGGGTGAGCCGGGTTCAGGGAAGACGACGTTCGCGAGGCGTGCCCTCCGGCTCACTGCCGGGGACTTCATCGTTGGCGAGGGTCGCTGCATCCAGGGGTTCGGGGCGGAGACGCCCTACCTTCCCATGCTCGAAGCGCTGGTCCGTCTCGCTCGAAGCCGGGGCGAGTCGGAGTCTTCATGGATTCGGACGTTTCTCTCACGCTCGGCGCCGAGTTGGAAGCCGTATCTTCCCGAGCTCTTCCCCGAGGAGCCCAGCGAACCCGATCTTCCCGGATTCCAGAGGACGCAGATGGCTCGCCAGATGCTCGACGCGATCGAATCGATCGCGGAGGAGAAGCCGATCGTCCTCTTCATCGAGGACATCCATTGGGCGGATCGTTCGACGCTCGCTCTCCTCGATGCGATCGCCAGGAGAAACGGCCCGGCGAATCTACTCACCATCTGCACCGTTCGGAGCAACGAGCTGGAATCCGGGGGATCCTGCCAGGCGCTGCGAAGCGAGCTCCTTCGAAACGAATCCGCCATCGAGATCGGGATGACCCCGCTTTCACTCGAGGGCGTACGGGAGTACGTCCAGCGCCGTCTCGAGGGAAGCGACCTGGAGCAGGGCCACACGGTCGGTCGCTTCGCCGAGTGGCTCCACGATCGAACGGATGGCCATCCACTCTTCCTTGCGCAATTGCTGGAGCACCTTCTTTCGCTCGATCTTCTCCGGCTTTCGGGCTCCCACGGATTCTCGGCGGATCAGATGGAAGCGGTCGGAATTCCATCGACCTTCGGTCAGTTCCTCCGCCAATGGGTTGCTGGCCTCGAGGAGGAAGACCGACGTTTTCTCGAGGCGGCGAGCGTTGCCGGTGTCCGTTTCGATCTCCGGGTCGTGCAGTCGGCCGCTGGGTTGGAGATGAAAGCGGCCGAAGCCAGCTGTGATCGTCTCTGCAGCTCCGGTTGGCTCCGGTTCCAGGACTACAGCCTTTGGCCCGATGGGACTCGGGGAATGTGTCTTCGTTTCGTCCACGCGCTTTTCGCCGAAGCACTCTACGAATCGATCCCGCCCGGTCGGCGTGCCCGGCTGCATCTGGCGGTCGCCCGCCGCCTGGAAGAGGGCGCCCCCGGGTCTCCCGACGCGGGGTTCCGTTCTGGCGAACTCGCCTCCCACTACGAACGGGCCGGCGCATTCGAGAAGGCCGTGGTGCACAGGATTCGTGCCGCCACCTTCGCTGCATCGAAGCAATCCATCGCGGAAGCGCTCCAGCACGCCGACGAGGGGTTCCGCAGGCTCGGGCACCTCGAACCGTCCGATCGGCGGCGCGCCAGGGTGGATCTACTCATGTCGAAGGGGATCGCTCTGGCGACCAGGCATGGTTTTGGTGATCAGCAGGTCGGTGAGTGCTTCGAGCAGGCTCGTCGGTTGGCCGCGGGCTCGGGGAACACGCCTCGCGAAGTCGCCGCGACCTGGGGAGTCTCCTCACACCGACAGATGCGAGGCGAGATCCGTCTGGCGAGGCAGGAGGGTGAGCGGCTTCTGCGTCTGGCACGAAAGACGGGCGAATCCCACTATCTTCTCTTCGCGCTGGACCTGTTGTGCAACATCGCCTATTTCCAGGGTCGCTTTCGCGACTGCATCGCACTCGAACGCGACGCGCACGACACGCTCGTCAGCGATCTCGATCTGTCGATCGCCGCCCGCTCGGTCGAGGACGTACAAGTGACGGCTCGGGTCTACGCCGGGCTCTCCCATTGGCATCTCGGGGATCGTGCTGCCGCGATCGAGGCGATCGACGATTCACTGATCCGCGCCCGAAAACTCGGACACGCATATACGGAGGCGGTGGCAGAGGACTTCGCCGCGATCCTCTACTACCTGCTCGATGAGGTCGAGAAGCAGCGGGCGCATGCCCTGCGAGGGTTGGCCGTCAGTCAGGAAGGGGGTGTCGCGCTCTGGGGAGAGGTCGCATCCTTCATGCGGATCTATTCGGAGCCGCCGAGCGATGCTGGATTGGCGCTCCTGCGGTCGACGCTGGAAGCGATGGGACGTCATGGCGGGCTGGGCGGGACCTTCTTCATCGGCCTGCTCGCGGACCGGGAACTGGCCATGGGAAATCACGAGAATGCGCGCCTTCTCTGCTCGGTCGGAATCGCAGCGGCCGAACGCACGACGGAACGCAACCATCTCCCCGCTCTCTATCTGACGGCTGCGCGGCTGGCCGAATCTGCGCCGGTGCGGGAGGACTGCCTGGCCAGAGCCGAGGCGAGCGCTCGGCAGATCGATTCCGTGGCGCTACAGCGGCGTGTCGAGTCGGTGCGCGAAGTCTTGTCGGCTTCGGCAGATCGATAGCCGAGGGCCCTCGTTCGTCCCGATCGCCCGTGTCGTCGGGCGGGTGGGTCGATGCTCCTGCGCACGCGGTCACAGCATGCCAATGGTCATCCAATGGTCATGTTCCGTGCAGGTAGATCAATCTATCCTGTTGCGGAATGCCACCGGGCTGCCCGGGGTCGGGTCGGATGGTGGCGGACCCGGAATCGGGGAATTTCCAATCGAGGTCGACGAGATGGTCCTCGCCTTTGGCGACTTCATCCTCGATACGGATGCGGCGGAGCTGCGTCTTCGCAATGCCCCCGTCGAGATCCAACCGAAGGCGATCGCGCTCCTCCAATACCTGATCGAGCGACGCCATCGCGTCGTTTCCAAGCAGGAGCTGCTCGACGCGCTCTGGCCGGATCAGGTCGTGAGCGAAGGGGTCCTGAAGCGCGCCATCCATGCTCTTCGAGTTGCGGTGGCCGACACGGGTTCGCAACAGAGCGTGATCGCGACGCGATCGCGTGTAGGCTACCGCTTCGTGGCCGAGCTGCATCCCCGGCTACCGCCACGAATGGAGCTCGCGGGAGCGGAAGGAGAACCCGTCTCGGATCGTGCCGATTTCGTGGGGCGTGCGCTTTCGTTGGGTCGTCTGCGAAGTGCCTGGGCACGCGCGCGTTCGGGACACGGGGCCGTCGTGCTCATCGCGGGTCCCCCGGGAATCGGCAAGACGCGGTTGGTGGACGAGTTTTCCCTGCGGGTGGTTCGCCGCGAAGGCGGGCAGATCCTCACGGGATGGTGTGACGGGAGTCGGGGAGCGCCGCCCTATTGGCCGTGGTTGCAGATCGTTCGCGGTCTGGACGGCGATACGGCGGATCGGCTCGGGACGGTCGATGCCGATCGCCGATTCGAAGCTTCCTCCGTCGAGAACCTCGAGCGTGCGGATCGCTCGATCTTTGCCCGGCAGCACGCGATCAGTCAATCGCTGATCGGACTGGCGCGAAGGCAACCCCTGCTCGTCATTCTCGAAGACCTGCACTGGGCGGATCGCGCGACCCTGAGCGCGCTCGCCTTTGTCGCTCGCGAGATCACGAATGCGCCGATTCTTCTGGTGGGGACGTTTCGGGACGATGAATTGCCGGCAGACCATCCCCTCGTGGGCGACCTGCGTCGCCTGACGCCGCGTTTCAGCGATCTTCGCCTCCACCTGCAAGGGCTCTCCCTCGGCGAGGTCCGGACCCTGTTGACCGGTTTGGCCCACCACGAGCCGAGCAGGGCGGCAGTCGACGCGATTCATGCCCAGACGGCGGGAAACCCACTCTTCGTCCAGGAGGTGGCGAGAGTTCGCCTGGAGGCGGGCTCCATCGATGAGGGACTGGAATCGTCCGATTGGATCGAGAAGATTCCGCTCGGCGTGATCGGGATCCTCGAACACCGTCTCCGTCAGCTCCCGCCCGATTCGCGAGCGGTACTCGAGACAGCCGCCGTGATCGGCGCCGTTTTCGATCGGAGCCTGTTGCTTTCGATCGCCGGCAGGGACCTGGGCTTCATCGCGGATGCGCTCGACGCGGCGGGAACACTCGGAATCGTTCGAGCGAGTCGTGGGGATCCAGCCGATTGGGAGTTCACTCACGCGCTGCTGCGGGACGCGCTGCTCCACACCATGCGCCCGAGCCGCCGCCTCCAGCTGCATCGGGATCTGCTGGTTGAACTCGAGGCCCGGCATCTTCCCGACCCGCAATCCGCCCTCGCCCGACTCGCCGATCACGCCAACGAGATCCATCGAGCGGGCGGAGACGCGCACAAGGCACTCGCATATGACCGTCTTGCCGCGTGGCATGCAGCGGCTCGATTCGCCTACCACGACTGCGGGCGACATGCCGAGCGCGCACTCACGACACTCTGCTCCCTGGAGGCACGCGGCTATGTCGACGAGGGGCTCGCGATCGAACTCCGGATCGATCGGGCGCGCGCGGCCAACATGCAGAGAGAGCCCCAGTTGGCGCTCGAGCATGCCGAAGAAGCCGCACGGCTGGCCTGTGTGAAACGTGACGACTCTGCGCTCGCGCGCGCGGCGATGGCGGTCTTCATCCATCCGCCCGCCGAGGCTGACCTCGTCCGTCGCAACGTCCGTCTCCTCGAGCTCGCCGAAGACCACGTCCGGAAGGGAAGCCCGATCTGGGTCCGATTGGTGTCGGCTCGCGTGATGCAGTTGGCCGAGGTGCCCGGCAGTAGCGAGCGTCGCGCTCGTGACAGCGCAGAAGCCCTGGAACGCGCCCGTCTTCTCGGAGATCCGGAAGCCCTCGTCGGCGCCCTCTCGGCAGACCTGACTTCGAACTGGTCCCGTCATCCGCCGGGAATTCGTCTCGCCTATTCGCGCGAGCTCCACAGAGGCGTGGCGGGCATGCCCGATCGGTTCGTCGATGTCGTCACCCTCTTGACCGCATTGGTCGAGCAGGGGGATCTCGATGCCTGGGTCGCCTTGATCTGCAGGATGCGGGGACGCATCGCGGCGGCCT